>URTB01000167.1 GCA_900550595.1 uncultured Collinsella sp. | reverse complement strand
GAACCGGGATGCGAAAGGAGGCCCGCATATGAATTGCTTACCAAGACGAATGCCGGGCTCCTGTTTGCGCCCGTCGGCGTGATCAGGAGACAGCACTTACTTCTCTTACTCTTATTACTTATATTCGATCAAGGAGATCATCATGAGCCAGTTCATCAACAACCCCGAGCACACCTTTGGTTTCGACACCCTGCAGCTTCACGTTGGCCAGGAGAGCGCCGATCCTGCATCCGACTCCCGTGCCGTGCCTATCTACCAGACCACGAGCTATGTGTTCCGCAACTCCCAGCACGCCGCCGACCGCTTTGGTCTTGCCGACGCCGGTAACATCTACGGCCGTCTGACCAACTCCACCCAGGGCGTCTTTGAGGACCGTATCGCCGCCCTCGAGGGTGGCGTGGCAGGTCTTGCCGTCGCCTCCGGCGCTGCTGCCATCACCTATACCCTGCAGGCTCTTGCCCAGGCCGGTGACCACGTGGTGGCTCAGAAGACCATCTACGGTGGCTCCTACAACCTGCTGGAGCATACGCTCTCCCAGTTTGGCGTCGAGACCACGTTTGTCGATGCCCATAACCTGGAAGAGGTCGAGGGTGCCATCAAGGACAACACCACGGTCATCTATCTCGAGACGCTCGGCAACCCCAACTCCGACATCCCCAACATCGACGCCATCTCCGAGATCGCCAAGAAGCACGGTCTGCCGGTTGTCGTCGACAACACCTTCGGCACCCCGTATCTGTTCCGTCCGCTGGAGCATGGTGCCAACATCGTCGTCCACTCCGCAACCAAGTTTATCGGCGGCCACGGCACCTCGCTGGGCGGTGTGATCGTCGACGGCGGTAACTTCGACTGGAAGGCGAGCGGAAAGTACGCCCAGATTGCTGAGCCCAACCCCTCCTACCACGGTGTTTCGTTTGCCGAGGCTGCCGGTCCCGCCGCCTTTGCAACCTATGTCCGCGCTATCCTGCTGCGTGACGAGGGCGCCTGCATCAGCCCGTTCAACGCCTGGGTCCTGCTCCAGGGCACCGAGACTCTGTCGCTGCGCGTTGACCGTCATGTCGAGAACACCAAGAAGGCCGTTGAGTTCCTGACCGGTGACAGCCACGTCGCCAAGGTGAACCACCCGAGCCTGCCCGAGCATCCCGACCATGAGCTGTACCAGAAGTACTTCCCCAACGGCGGTGCCTCGATCTTTACCTTTGAGATTAAGGGTGGCCAGGAGGCAGCTTGGGAGTTCATCGATCATCTGCAGGTGTTCTCGCTGCTCGCCAACGTGGCCGACGTCAAGTCGCTCGTCGTGCACCCGGCTACCACCACGCACTCCCAGCTCTCTGCCGAGGAGCTCGCCGAGCAGAACATCACGCCCTCCACGATCCGTCTTTCCATCGGTACCGAGAACGCCGAGGACATCATTTGGGATCTGAAGCAGGCCTTCGCCGCGCTGGACGAGTAAGGCGACTTGTGCAAGGACCCCTTGCGACTCGATGGTATAACTGCATTAAATGCCTGCTCAAGGTGCCTGTGCGAACAATGGTCGCACCGGCGCCTTTTTTGCATAGAGAGGGTGCAAAAACAGGGTTTTTGGCACGCTTTATGCATTCGAGTTGTGGAAAACTCCTGTTGAGAGGATGTGAGTTTTACGCAATTGACGTGCGCCTTTTGAGTAAAACCGCAGGTCGCGATTTGCTCGGGGTACTATGCAGCGCGATCGAATCACACAGCTCAAACGCAGCAAAAACGCACTACGGAGGTTTCCAGCTACATGAGGATTGATTCACGAAAACCGAAAGCCGCCGCCCTTTCCGCCGCTCTGACCGTGGCACTTTTGACGGGCGCCGGCGCAACTGATGCCCACGCGGCAACACTATCCGATACGGTCGGATCCACGCCGTCCGAGGCGACGCTGATGCAGCCTGTCGACTACCGCGGCGACGGTTATGGCTCTATGCAGGAGTGGAACGCCTCGATGGGGGCAAAGCGCGATTCCCTGGAGATGCGCGCTCAGATCATTATGAATATGTATGGCGACTATGCTACCGATGACGAGCGCGCTGTACTGCAAGGTTGTATCGATGGTGCGGGCAGTCTTTTGACGATGGAGGAGGTCGACGCCAAGTCGACCGAGCTCGACGAGCTTCGGTCCACGCTCGAGGATGCCAGGCACGAGGCGCTCGAGGCCGCCGCAGCCGAAGCCGAGGCCGCTGAGGCCGTTCAGGCTTCGTATTACAACGTCGGCTCCGGCTCGTCTTACGTGACTGCTGCGTATTACGCGAACGGCTCGGGTCTGACGCGCTCGAGCGGCGTCAATAACTATAACGGCCGCCGCGAGACTTATTACAGCAGCAACGTGTTGTATCACCACCGCACGGGCGAATGGACGCAGGATTCCGAGGGCTTTTGGCGCGATTCCGATGGTTACTACGTCGTGGCCGCGGGTGATAAGGCCCAAGGCTCCACGTTTACCGGTTCCAAGGGCGAGTGCAAGGTCTATGACTCCGGCTGCGCAGCCGGAACCACCGACTACTACACTGGCTGGTAATTTTTCTGCATCACGGATATTTGGCGGACGGGCGTCTTTACCGAGCTTTAGGGCAACGTAAGGGCGCCCGTTCTATGTATGCATTTGAGTTAACAGAGCGCTTACCGTGGCAGTACGCCGCGCATATGGGCGCGGGGCACACTAAGTCACGAGAAACAAAGTCTTTCTCGTGGAGGAAGTGGTTCCATGAACGCTCGAGATGTCGCTATTGCCGTCGTTGCCCTTTTGATCGGATGCCTTGGTCCGACGGCGGCGTTAACTGCCGGCTTGCAGTCCGCTACGGGCGCCGCTCCTGTGATTGTGGGCGCCTTGATTGCAGCGGCGTTGCTGGGAAGCGCCGGCGTGCTACTTTGCCGCGATGACGAGGACGAGGTTCCGGAATCGCAAAATAAGCCTCAGTTTTAGCCTCGAGCTAAATGCAACAGGCCTTCGCGAATGACGGAATCCTCGCGAAGGCCTGTCTGCTTGTATTGCGCACGTCGCGATGCGGCCGAGGCTACCAGCTGCCTTCTATTTCGCGAATCCTCTGGTAGAGCCAATCGTTTTGCGGCACTTGGATATCGTGTTTGGCGGCCAGGCGGCAAATGGTGCCCGCGAACTCCTCGACTTCGGTCTTTCGTTGTGCGATGCGGTCCTGCGCCATCGAGGGCATACCGGTGGGGTCGATTCCCTCGATGAGGTGCACCATCTGCGTCAGGTCTGCCTCGGTCAGCTCAATGCCCTCGGCGTTGGCGACCGCAAGCGTTTCGCGCATGGCGGAAACAAAGCAGCGACGCTGCTCGGAGCCCGGCTCCGTGGCGCTTCCGTAGGTCCCGCCGTAGGCCATGCAGGTCTGGTTGATGCCGTCGTTGAGCATGAGTTTGGCCCACATGCGGTGCGCAATGTCGCTCTCGACGGTATGGGCGACGCCGCAGCGCGTATAGAGCTCGTCGATGGTGGTAACGGTTGCGGGCTCGGTGCCCGCTGCCGCGCCAAAGCGAATTTCGCCCGCATTGGTAAAGGTGAGCTCTCCGTTGAGGAACACGGCGTCCATGCCTTGGCAGATGCCCAGGACGGTGTGCTCCCAGCCAAAGCGCTCGGCAATCTTCTGCTCGCTCGTAATGCCGTTGCACAGCGAGGCGATGAGCGTGTTGGGTCCCACGACGCGCTCCATAGTCTTGAGTGCTTGGT
>URTB01000166.1 GCA_900550595.1 uncultured Collinsella sp. | reverse complement strand
GATGTCGCCATCGTCGACCCCGAGCTCACCTACACCATGCCCGCCAAGCTGTGCGCTCACACCGGCATGGACGCTCTGACCCACTGCATGGAGGCCTACGTTTCCACCTGCGCCTCTATGTTCACCGACGCCAACGCTCTGCACGGCATCCGCGAGATCGTCGAGTGGCTGCCCAAGTCCTATGCTGGCGACCATGAGGCCCGTCAGCACATGCACGAGGCTCAGTGCATCGCCGGTATCGCCTTCTCCTCGGGCCTGCTCGGCATCGTTCACTCCATGGCTCACAAGACCGGTGCTGCCTTCGAGAACGGCCACATCATCCACGGTGCCGCTAACGCTATGTACCTGGGCAAGGTCATCCAGTGGAACTCCAAGGATCCCCGTGCTGCTGAGCGTTACGCTTACGTGGCCAAGGAGATCCTGCACCTTCCCGGCGAGACCAACGAGGAGCTCATCGCCGCGCTCGTCCAGAAGATCCGCGACCTCAACGACCAGCTCAACATTCCGCAGTCCATCAAGGATTACGCGAATGGTGGCGTGAAGGTCGACGCCGAGAACCCGCAGATGGTTTCCGAGGAGGAGTTCCTCGCCAAGCTGCCCGAGATCGCCGCGAACGCCGAGCAGGACGCCTGCACGCCCGAGAACCCGCGTGAGACCAAGGCTGCCGACTTCGAGAAGATCCTCAAGGCCTGCTACTACGACACCGACATCGATTTCTAATCGACTCTTGTTATCGTAACGAGGGGCTCCGCACGTATCCGTACGGAGCCCCTTTCTTTTTTCTTTTAGAGAATGGGATAGTTATGGCTGCAATTTTCAATAGCCCCAGCAAGTACATCCAGGGTCCGGACGAGCTGGCCAAGCTCGGCTCCTATGTCGAGCCGCTCGGCGCTAAGGCCCTCGTCATCGTGACGCCTTCGGGCAAGAAGCGCGTCGGCACCAAGATCGAGGGCGGCTTTGCCGAGGCTAAGGCCGAGCTGCTGTTTGAGGACTTTAACGGTGAGTGCTCTAAGGGCGAGGTCGATCGCCTGGTTGCGCTCGCTCGCGACAACGGTTGCGATATCATCGTCGGCGTCGGTGGCGGCAAGATCCTCGACACCGCGAAGGCCGTCGCCTATTACCTGGAGTCCCCGGTTATCATTTGCCCCACCATTGCTTCGACCGATGCCCCGTGTTCGGCGCTTTCGGTGCTCTATACCGATGACGGCCAGTTCGACAAGTACCTCTTCCTTAAGGCAAACCCCAATATCGTCCTTATGGATACGACGGTTATCGCGGCGAGCCCGGTGCGCCTGACGGTTTCCGGTATGGGCGATGCGCTCGCAACCTATTTCGAGGCTCAGGCGACGCACGATGCCGACGGCGGCACCTGCGCTGGCGGCAAGGGCGGCATGGCCGGCCTGGCGCTCGCCAAGCTCTGCTACGAGACGCTTATGGCCGATGGCGTCAAGGCCAAGGTCGCGCTGGAGAAGGGTGCGCTGACGCCTGCCGTCGAGCACATCATCGAGGCCAACACGCTGCTTTCGGGCATTGGCTTTGAGAGCTCGGGCCTTGCTGCTGCTCATGCCATCCACAATGGTCTGACGATGCTGCCCGAGTGCCACGGCATGTATCACGGCGAGAAGGTCGCCTTTGGCACCATCGTCCAGCTGGTACTCGAGAATGCCCCGACCGAGAAGCTCGAGGAAGTCTTGGGCTTCTGCATTGAGCTGGGCCTGCCGGTCACGATGAAGGAACTTGGCGTTGCCGAGCTTACGCGCGAGCAGGCCATGATTGTTGCCGAGGCTGCCTGCGCGCCCGATGACACCATGTGCAACATGCCGTTTGAGGTGACGCCCGAGATGGTTGCAAACGCCATTCTGGGTGCCGACGCACTGGGTCATTATTACCTTATGGATGAGTAAATCAAGCTAAGGAAGGGGCAAAGCAAGCAGATGGCTTTGCCCCTTTTTGCTATGGTGCAAAGTGGCCTGTCTCCAATGCACAAGTTGGTGCAGGGGGCAGGTTACTTTGTACCAATCGTTGTTTGATGAAGGGCGGATTCTCGTATGGCGCTTCCCATGGTTTATGGCGGTCCCGGCCGGTATGTTCAGGGGCCGGGCGAACTTTCGCGTCAGGGCAGGTATTTGTCATGGTTGGGCTGCGCTGCTTATGTCTTGTTTGACCAGGGCACCGAGGATCGGCTGTGCAAGCAGATCGTCGATGGATTTCTGGACGACGATCTGAGTGAGCCGTTCTTTAAGATTTATGACGGTCCGTGTACGGAAGACGCCGTTGTCGAAATGGCTAAGGAAGCCCAGGCCGAGTATTGCGACATGGTGGTGGGTATTGGCGGCGGCAAGATGCTCGATATCGCCAAAGCAGTAGCGTTTTATGCCGAGCTGCCGTTGTGCGTATGCCCCACGGCAGCTTCGATGGACGGTCCGTGCAGCGCGATTTCGGTGCTGTATCACGAGGATGGGTCGTTCGACCGCTACCTGATGCTCGAGAAGAATCCAGATCTGGTCGTGGTCGATACCAACGTGATCGCGGCGGCCCCGCTGCGTATGACGGTCGCCGGCATGGGCGACGCACTGGCAACGTACTTCGAGGCGCGTTCGTGCGCCGCGGCGCACGGCACCAACGAGCACGGTGGCGCGCCGGGGCACTTGGCTCTGGTCGCGGCTCGCGCCTGCTACGACACGCTCATGGAGTGCGGCGTCGCTGCCAAGCGCGACCTCAAAAAGGGCCGTACATCGCCGGCGGTTGAGCGCCTGATCGAGTGCAATATTCTGCTCTCGGGCGTCGGTTTTGAGAGCGGTGGCTTGGCGTTGGCGCATGCCATCGCCAACGGTCTGACGATCCTGCCCGAGTGCAAGGCCATGCATGGCGAGGCCGTGGCATTTGGTCTGGTGGTGCAGCTACGCCTGGAGCGTGCGCCCGAGCTTAATCAGGTGCTCGAGTTTTGCCAGCGCGTCGGTTTGCCGACCACGCTCGAGGAGCTGGGCCTTAGCGAGATTTCCGATGCCGATCTGCAGGGTGTTGCAAATGCGGTCTTTAGAAACGAGCGTAACATGGCCAACGAGCAGACAAAGGTGACCAGGCAAAAGCTCGTCGAGCTCATGTGTGAGGCATAGCTTGGCGCTTGATCGGCCTTGTGCAATCGAGGCGGCGATAGACCATGGGCTATTTGCCGCAAAGATGCGCCGCGTGTAATTTGCCCGAGGCGTGGGCCGATAGCGTATCATTATCTCTTGCTTGTTTGCACTGCTCAGGGAGGGGCCGCGCATGGCGCAGGAACACGATCTGTTTGATGACATTATCGAGATCAGCAAGGGTTTCGACTTTCTTAAAAACCCGCTTGGCGGTGTGACCGATGCACTCGATCCATCGGCGCCGCAGTGGAATCCTGCCGACTACAAGGAGCGCCCGCGCGGCAACACCATTCCGTGTCTGACCTGCAAAAACGAAAAGAGCGGCTGCACCGCGTGCATGGATGTGTGCCCGGTCAACGCTATCGAGGTCGAGGAAGACTCCATCGAGATCCTTGACTCCTGTCGCAAGTGCGGCCTGTGCGCCGCTGTCTGTCCGACCGAGGCGATCATCTCGCCGCGCCTGGCGCCCAAAAACCTGTATGACGATATTGTCTCGGCGGCTACGAGCCACGAGACCGCCTACGTCACCTGCACGCGCGCCCTCAAGCGCATGCCGCGCGAAAACGAGGTCGTCGTTGCCTGCGTGGGCGATATTACGGC
>URTB01000165.1 GCA_900550595.1 uncultured Collinsella sp. | reverse complement strand
GGCCATGCGCATTACTTGCGCGCCATGGTGCAGGGTGCCACGGGTATCGACGTCGCCGTGCTGGTGGTATCGGCCGTTGAGGGCGTAATGCCGCAGACGCGTGAGCACGTGCATGTACTGGAGTTGCTGGGTGTCACGCATATGGTGGTGGCGCTGACCATGCGCGATCTGGCCGATGCCGAGATGACCGAGCTTGCCGAGCTCGATGTCGATGACTTTTTGTTGGGTACCGTGTTTGCGGGCGCGCCGATTGTGCCCGTGTCGTCTAAGACGGGCGAGGGGATCGACGGGCTCCTTGCGGTGCTCGACGAGCAGGTAAGTGCCTGCTGGGATTCCTGTCGCGAGCGTGCCGAGCGTGGCGATGCCGCGCCGCGCCTGCCGATTGACCGCTGCTTTACGATCAAGGGCGTCGGCACTGTCGTGACGGGAACGCTGCACGATGCGCCCGTTGCGGTGGGTGACGAGCTGATGGCTTTACCGTCGCGTACGGTCTGTCGTGTGCGCGGGATTCAGGTGCATGGCGATACGCCGCGCGCGCTGCCTGGGCAACGCGTGGCGCTCAACCTGGTAGGTGACGGTGTCGCGGCACTTGACCGTGGCGAGATGCTCGGCGTGGCGGACCGCTTTGGTCAGACGTTGCGCTTTATGATGACGTTCACCTACCTGGGTCGCGAGGGCGCCAAGCCGCGCGTGCTCGAGTCGGGCGCGCGCGTGCATGTGATGGCCGGCACGGCCGAGGTTGTCGGCCGCATCATGCTTTTGGAGGGCGAGGCCCCCATGGCGGTGGGCGAGACCCGTACCGTACAGGTGCGCTTGGAGGAGCCGCTGCCGCTGCGCGCTGGAGACCACGCCGTGGTGCTGTCGTATTCGCCCGTTATGCTCATTGGCGGCGGGCGCGTACTGCTTTCGCGCTGCCGTCGCTCGCGCGAGCTTTCGGCGGGGGAGCGCACGCTGCTTGCGGCGCTTGAGGCCGGCGATGCCGTCGCTGGTGTGGATGCGTGGCTGGCGCTGCAGGCGTTGCCGGTCGTGGTTGCCGACGTTGCCGCAGCGCTAGATCTTGTTTCCGTTGAGGCCGACGCCGCGCTGAACGAGCTGGTGGCGCGAGGTGTTGTTTACAAGCTTGCCGGCTCGGGCGATGCGCTGTATGTGAATGCCGCCGTGCTCGACGCCGCGATGGATGCACTGGCAGCGACCCTGTCAGCCATGCACGCGGCTGCCCCCAAGGAGACGGGCTTTACGCCCGGCGCCGTTGCCCATGCTGCGTGGTCTGCCGCTGATGATGGCGTTGCCGCGGCTCTGATTGCCGAGGGCTGCTCGCGTGGCGTGTGCGCCGCCGAGGGCGCCGAGGTATTCGATCCGCATTCGGCCGCCGCGGCGGCACGCGTGGTTCGCGAAGCCTGCGAACGTATCGTTGCCTTGCTGGACGAAGCCGGCCTCGATGCACCGACGTTGCTCGAGGTGGGCGAGCAACTGCAGCTCGATCGCGACACCATGACGCGTGCCCTGCGCGAGCTTTCGCTCAACCGCTCGATCGTTAAGGTCGAGCGCGACGTTGCCCTGTCCGCTGCCGCCGAGGCCCATGCGCGCGAGCTTGTTGCCGCTGCCATTGAGGCAGCCGGCGGCGCTGCCACCACGAGCGTGCTGCGCGAGGCCCTGGGTGTGTCGCGCAAACGTGCCATCAGCATCTTGGAACACCTGGATGCCGTGCGCTTTACGGTGCTCGACAAAGACGCCGGCGGCCTGAGGTCCCTGCGCTAGATCGGCCGCCCCGCCCCACCTCCTCAGTTGCGGTGAAATAGTTCCTATTTGGAGGCTTTGGCAGCAAATACAGGAACTATTCCACCGCAACTTCTTGCTCGTCTTTTTGGGATGGAGCCGTTTCGGTTTGGTAAAATACCGCCGCACTTGGGAACGGATGGGCTCCGGTGGGCTCCGCGGTCCTCAAAACCGTTGCGAGGCGTGCAAAACGTCTTGGATGTGTTCGATTCACATACGTTCCCGCCATACACTACCAGCGCTTTTGTGCTCGCGGTCTTGCTGCGTGCCGCAAGGGCGCTGTTTTGTTTTTGTGCGGGTCCGCCGTGCCGTCTGCCTTGTCGCCTACGGTATTTGCCCCGTGCGCTGGGTTTAGAACGCGCCGATGGAGGTGTTTTGCCGTATGACTACCGTAAGACGTGCCGATCTTTCTTGTGTCGTCCAAGCGGGTGGGCTGTCCTCGCGCATGGGTTGCGATAAGGCGCGGATGTTGTTTTGCGGCGAGCCGCTCATCGAACGCGTACTGGGTCGGCTGGCGCAAGTTGCCGGCGAATTGGTCGTGACGACCTCGCGTCCCAGCGAGCTTGCCTATCTTGAGGAGCGCGCGTTTGGCGGTCTGGTGCCGCGTGTGGTGGCGGACCTTGAAGGCTCTGCGGGCGCCATGCGCGGCATCGCGAGCTCGTTGGCTGCGGCTCGGCTGCCTCTCGTGGCGATCGTTGCCTGCGATATGCCGTTTGTCTCGCCGGAACTCATCGGCGCGCTTGCCGGTCATGTTGAGGCCGAGGCGCTCGATGTGTGCGTGCCGCGTGAGGAGCGGGGGATTGAGCCGCTTTGCGCCGTCTGGCGCCGTGACGCGTGTGCGCCGGTTGCCCATGAGCTGCTTGCCTGCGACCGCCAGCGCATTCGCTGCCTGATCAATCGCGTTCAGGCCGGTTATATGGATGAGCCGCAGATCGTTAAGGCCGCGGGTTCGACGCTCTGCTTCGAGAACGTCAATACGCCCGAGGAGTTTGCGGCGGCCGAGTTGCTCGCCTAGACGATTGGAGTTGCCATGTCTCACGATATTTGTCCCGACACGGGAGAACCTTGCACTTGCGATGGGTCCGAGCCTTGCACCTGCGGCCGCGGCGGCTGTGGACATACGGCCGAGGAAGAGGCAGCGGCGGCTGCGTATCGCGATGCACACCGCGAAGGCCCGTCCGGTGATGCTCTCGACCATGAACGCAAGATCATCGTTTCGTTCGATAGCACCTTCGATGTGATGGAATGCGAGCAGCTGTGCCTTGCCGCCGGTGTGCCCGGGCGCATCATGCCGCTGCCCGGCTCCATCACCGCCGGCTGCGGGCTGTGCTGGGCCATGCCGTTCTCGGGCGATGCACTCGCCGCCTTCCGCGCTGCCACCGAAGGCCGCATAACCCCCGCCGACTATCATCAGCTCGTCCTCTAACCGTCAGCACCACCATAAAGGTGCCTGTCCCCAATGTGGTGGTTTGGAACACGTGGACGAAACAGGTTTGAAACACGGGTTTTGCACGTCAGGTGCTCAAAAACGCTTCTACCTGCATCGTAATCAAAACGAAACATCTGCTCGTCTGCTTATGCGAAACTTTCCCGCAACAGTGCGATATTATCCATACTCGATAAAGCTCGCGGCGTATGAGGCGCCGCGAACGACACCTTTCTTTTCCATCAATTGGAGGAAGCATGAGCTACACGCAGAAAGTTCTCGACGAGCTCAAGGCCCGCTATCCCGAGCAGCCTGAGTTCATCCAGGCCGCGACCGAGATCCTCGGCACCATCCAGCCGGCGCTCGACGCCCACCCCGAGTACGAGGAGGCCGCCCTGCTGGAGCGCCTCGTCGAGCCCGAGCGCATCGTCATGTTCCGTGTTCCCTGGGTCGACGACCAGGGCAAGGTCCAGGTCAACCGCGGTTACCGCGTCGAGTTCAACTCTGCCATTGGACCCTACAAGGGCGGCCTGCGCTTTA
>URTB01000164.1 GCA_900550595.1 uncultured Collinsella sp. | reverse complement strand
TACCGCGTCGAGTTCAACTCTGCCATTGGACCCTACAAGGGCGGCCTGCGCTTTAACCCGACGGTCACCCTGGGTATGCTCAAGTTCCTGGGCCTGGAGCAGATCCTCAAGAACAGCCTGACCACCCTTCCCATGGGCGGCGGCAAGGGCGGTTCCGACTTTGACCCCAAGGGCAAGTCCAACAACGAGATCATGCACTTCTGCCAGTCCTTCATGACCGAGCTCTATCGCCATATTGGCCCCAACACCGACGTTCCCGCCGGCGACCTGGGCGTTGGCGGCCGTGAGGTTGCCTACCTGTTCGGTCAGTACAAGCGCCTGACCAACGAGTGGACCGGCGTTCTCACCGGCAAGGGCCTCTCCTTTGGCGGCTCGCTCGCCCGTACCGAGGCCACCGGCTACGGCCTGGTCTACTTTGTGGACGAGTACCTCAAGAGCCGTGGCGACTCCTTCGAGGGCAAGAACGTTGTCGTTCACGGTTCCGGCAACGTCGCCATCTATGCCGTCCAGAAGGTCTCCCAGCTCGGCGGCAAGGTGCTTGCCTGCTCCGATACCCACGGCTGGGTCGAGGATCCCGACGGTATCGACTACTCCGTGCTCGAGCACGTCTACAACCAGAAGCGCTCCGGCCACGACAAGGGCGTCACGCTCGCCATGTACGTTGACGAGAAGCCCGGTGCCGTGTGGCACGAGGGCGACGGCCGCGGCGTATGGCAGCTGCCCTGCGACATCGCGCTGCCCTGCGCTCGCGAGAACACGCTGCTGCTCGAGGACGCCCAGGCGCTCGTCGCCAACGGCTGCAAGGTAGTCGGCGAGGGCGCGAACATGCCCACGACCATCGAGGCCACGACTTACTTCCAGAAGAACGGCGTCGCCTTTATGCCCGGTAAGGCTGCCAACGCCGGTGGCGTGCTCGTGTCCGGCCTGGAGATGAGCCAGAACGCCGAGCACCTGTCCTGGACCTTCGAGGAGGTCGACGGCAAGCTCGAGCAGCTCATGCGCGGCATGTTCCACAACGTGGACGACACCGCCAAGGAGTACGGCCAGGAGGGCAACTTCGTCATGGGCGCCAACATCGCCGGCTTCCTGAAGGTCGCCGACGCCATGCTCGCCCAGGGCGTCTGCTAAATCTTCGCTCGACATAGCATGTGATGAGGCTCCCAGCCATTCCGGCTGGGAGCCTTTTCTATCCCGGAGGACTCCTCATAACTTGCGGTGATATATGGACTGTTTTGCGTTCCAGAACGGCTAATCAGTCCGTATTTCACCGCAAGTTATGGATGGGAGGGAGGTTTTTGTGCTGTGGGAGGTTGCGGCCCCTCGTTTGGTACACTTAAAAGTACTGGACAAGTGAAGAGATGGGGGAGAACGTGCTCAAGTTCGGTACCTACGTCCGTGTTGGAAGCGCGGCCGAAGCCTATGAGCTCTTACAGAAGAACCGCAACAACAAGATTGTGGGCGGCGGCATCTGGATGCGCCTGGGTTCGCGTCGCGTGGCGACGGCGATTGACCTTTCGGCCTGTGGACTCGATCAGATCGAGGAGACCGAGACCGAGTTTCGCATCGGAGCCATGTGCACCCTGCGCCAGCTCGAGCGCCATGTCGAGCTCAACGCGCTTGTCAACAATGTCTTTGAGTTCGCCGTCCACGATATCGTGGGCGTGCAGCTGCGCAATACCGCCACGGTGGGCGGCAGCATCTACGGCCGCTTTGGCTTCTCGGACGTGCTCTCGGCTTTCCTGGCGCTCGATTCCTATGTTGAGCTGACGGGCGCCGGTCGCGTGCCGCTCGCCGAGTTTGTCGACATGGGTTACGTGCGCGACGTGATCGAGCACATCGTGGTCGTCAAGCGCGATTACCGTGCGAGCTACGAGGCCGTGCGCAAGGCCGCGACCGACTTTCCCTCGCTGAACGTTACCGCTGCCTGGTGGAACAACAGCTGGCATGTCACTGTGGGTGCCCGCCCGCTGCGCGCGACCCTGCTGCAGGGCGAGGCGTGCGGCCTTACCGCCGAGCAGCCTTCCGAGGACGAGCTTCGCGCCCTGGCCGCGTCCGTACGCGCGCTGAGCTATGGCACCAACCTGTGGGGCTCGGCCGACTACCGCCGTCGCATCTCGGCCCCGCTGGCGATTCAGGCTGTGCGTCGCGCTGCCGGCATCGAGCTTTCGGCCGCGCTTGCCCGCGAGCTCGAGACCGTGCAAGTGCCAAAGTTTGCCACGGACGAGTATTCCTGCCGCCGCGTGCCCGGCGTCGATTCTAACGAGGTGCGCTAATGGCTGCCAAACTCATCGATCTTTCCTTTACGCTCAACGGCCGCAAGGTCAAGGTTCAAATTGCTCCTGACACCATGCTCTTTTCGCTTTTGCGTGAGCAGGGCTGCGCGTCGGTGCGCTGCGCCTGCGAAACCACCAACTGCGGTCTGTGCACGGTGTGGCTCGACGGCGACCCGGTGCTGAGCTGCTCGGTTCCTGCCGCCCGTGTTGAGGGCCGCTCCATTACCACGCTCGAGGGCCTCAAGGCCGAGTCCGAGGCACTGGCCCGTGCGATGGCTGCCGAAGGCGCCGAGCAGTGCGGTTTTTGCGCCCCCGGCCTTATCATGAACGTGCTGGCGCTCGCCCGCGCCGCCAAGGAGGACCCGAGCCTCGTCGCCACACGCGAAGAGCTCTCGCGCCAGCTCGCCGGTAACCTCTGCCGCTGCAGCGGCTACGAGAGCCAGCTGCGCGCCATCGTGCGCTTCCTCAACGAGTCCGGCGTGCAGGTGGGCTTTGAGATGCCCGAGCTGCCCGTCAACGACACGAGCTCCGACGGTGTCGCGTACAAGCAGATTACCCACAAGCAGCCCAAGAAGGATTCGAAGGCGCTGCTCGAGGGCCGTCCCGTCTACACGGGCGACCTGGTGCCCGCCGGCGCCCTGATTGTCAAGCTCAAGCGCAGCCCGTATGCGCGCGCCAAGATCCGCTCCATCGATACATCGCGCGCCCTGAAGGTGCCCGGCGTGGTGGGCGTCTACACCTACGAGGACGTGCCCAAGCGCCGCTTTACCATCGCCGGCCAGAGCTATCCGCAACCGAGTCCCTACGACCGCCTGATCCTCGAGAACCTCGTCCGTTACCAAAACGAAGAGGTGGCGATCGTCGCCGCCGAGACCGAGGAGGCCGCCGACAAGGCGCTCAAGCTCATCAAGGTCGACTACGAGGTGCTCGAGCCCCTGCTCGACTTTACCCAGGCGCTCGATAACGACATCGTGGTCCACCCCGAGGGCGACGTGACCTTTATGTTCCCGCAGGGCGGCGACGTTGCTCGCAACCTGGTGGGCAGCGGTACCAGCGATTTTGGCGACCTCGACGAGGCATTCGCCCAGAGCGACATCGTCTTTGAGCGCACCTACACGAGCCAGGCCACGCAGACCGCGCCCATGGAGACCTTCCGCGCCTTCGCGACGACCGATGCGTTCGGCCGCATCTCGGTGACCACCTCGACGCAGGTGCCCTTCCACGTGCGCCGCATGGTCGCGCAGTCGCTCGACATTCCGCAGTCACAGGTGCAGGTCATTAAGCCGCGCATCGGTGGCGGCTTTGGCTCCAAGCAGACGGGCTGCTGCGAGATCTTCGTGGCGTTCGTGACGCAGCAGACCGGCCGTCCGAGCTATTGCTGCTACACCCGCGAGGAGACCATCACTGCGGGCAACTCGCGCCACCAGATGCAGATGACCGTTAAGCTGGGCGCCATGAACGACGGCACCATCACGGCCATCGA
>URTB01000163.1 GCA_900550595.1 uncultured Collinsella sp. | reverse complement strand
CTGTCGTTACCATAGTTTGCGGTGTTTTTTGCCATACTCGCTCTCTCGGTGCTCCTTTGCTGCGTTTAAGTCATATAGATAGTCAAAGTAGCATAGCCCAGCCCACAGACGATTCCAACCAACACGAAATCCATCGAACAATCGTTCGGATTAACAGGGATAGTGTTTAGTGGTAGCGCGGCATTGTTAAACAAATTTGGATACAGATGAATTTTATTTAATAGGGATCTAGTTTTACTAAACAAAATCGAACGATGCTGATCGCACGAGCGGGCACATCGATCGACTATCAATCACGTTTACTCGGAGAAACCCGAGTCGGTTTTGTCCGAGTAAGTTTGAATGGCGAATTGAAATTGGTATGTCTGCATGGCGATGACAGATATGGTTTTCATAATGACAGATATAGTTGACATCTTCTGATAGATGCAATATATTTCTGTCATGTTGCAACGGATATCTGTCCATTACTACGAAAGGAACTCCATGCCGGGCAAAAGGAACCTACGCATGAAGGCGGCGCGCGCGGCGGTTGGCCTTTCGCAAGCTGACCTGGCCGAGGCCGTGGGCGTTACGCGCCAGACCATCGGCTTGATCGAGGCGGGCGGCTACAACCCCACGCTCAATTTGTGCGTGGCAATCTGTAAAGCGCTACGCGTTACGTTGAACGACTTGTTTTGGGAAGACGAGAGCGACGTTGACCCTGACGCTCTTTAGGAGTTCGCTATGAAATTTGAAGATTTAAAACTCGTGCAAAAGTGGCGTGAATATGCCGGCCCAAAGGATGAGCGCCTGGAGGCCGAGAGCGCGAAGATCTACAAGATTGGTTTCGTGCTGCTTTCGTTTGGCATGTTGATGATCTTTTTCTACCAGTTTATAGCTCGACAGGTTGCGTGGGTTCACAGCGACACCAGTGAAATGCCGCATGGCTTTGCAACGCCGTTCGAGGCAGCCATGTATTTGTGGCTCGTTCTCGTGATGTTGATTTGCGCAGGACTGCAAACGCGGAAGGGCTGTGTCGATACCAATCGTTTTGGGCAAACCGAGCATCTTCCTGTTGGATATTTCCTGCTTGTCAGCGGTCTTAGCGGCGCCGCGTTCGCTCTTGTTATTGCCGCAATGCGCTGTATCGCTGAGGCGCAGATCGTACCGCTCGAAAGCGTCTTTTGGTTGGCGAACCTGGCCACGGGCGTGTTCTGCGGCGCGACGATTTTCGCGGCCACGTTTGCTGCCCTGTGCACAACGTTTTTCACGGCGAAAAGACGCCGTGCCAAGCTCGAGGCAGAACTCGACTCCTCTGATGACATCTAATGCGTAATGGGCTGGCTCTGGGTATCCAGAACCAGCCCATTTGATGTTCGATGAGCCGAGTTGGCGTCTCTCACAAAAGTAACTAGGAGCTAGCGAGGCCTATCCGAATTGGCCTCATTGGCGGTGTCGGCTTCGAGTGCCGTGCGGCGGGCGCTGTAGGCGACAAGGCCGGCACCAGCCGCGGCGAGTGCTGCTGCGGCTGCCGTCAGGGGGATGTTGCTGTCACCCGTTCCAGCAAGCGCGCCTGCTTTTCCAGAACGCTTGCTGTTACCGCGGTCCTTGCCGCTGCCAGAGCTGCTGCCGCCACCGGAGTTGCTTCCGCCGGAGCCGCCGCCCTCGTCGGTACCGCCGCCACTCGAGCCGCTATCGCTGTCCGCCGTCATCGGGGCGTCGTGAAGTCCTGTCGTATCCGCGCTGTCGCATACGCCGACCTGAACTTCTGAGCGTTCGCGTGCCGCGTCGGGCACATGAAGCTCGTGCAGTACGGCACCAAGCGCCGAGTTTGTGCCCGGTCGAATTTCCTCGAGCGTCACGGGATCGAGCGCCACCAGATTACGCGCCTTCGCATACAGCGTTACGCGTTTGCCCACTTCGTCGCTCCAGCTCTCGGGGATGGCGAAGCTCATGCGGAACTGTGCCGTGCAACCCGGTGCCAGCACGGCGTTGCCGTTGTCGGCTACCAGCGGGTGCGTCGCAAAACGTGTGCCCAGCGTCTCGAGCGCGTACTTCACGCGTGCCATGTCGTTGGCCGAAGCGTCCTCGGCAAGCTCTGGATCGTAGATCGAAGCCATGCGTGCGTTCGCTCCGAATCCGTTGGATGCGCTGGAGAACGGCTGGCTGGAGCCCTCTCGGTACAGATCGATCGTGCCGGCGGTCAGCAAGGTGTTGCCGTCGTTTCGCACCGTGACCATGAAGGATTCGCCTGCTGCTCCGGGCACCACCGCGCCCGAGGTAGCGACCGCGCCCGTCGGAGTGGCACACGCCACCAAGGGCACTTCGATGCCGTGCAGCTCTGCCTCGCTCTTCTCCGCGCTCACAATGTGCGTGGCGAGCGCGGAGAGCATGCCTCCCGACGTCAAAAATGTCGTTATCTGATCGATGGGATGGTCCAGCTCGCACATCACGAACGGCTCCGTGAACAGATCGCCTGCCAAGGTGCTGGCGAAGATGCGGAAGTGCTTGCCCATCACTGCTACCGGGTTGCCTTCTTCGTCGTAGGTCTGTCCCACCTTGCCATCGGTGTTCTCTACATAGAGCACGCACCTGCCGTTGTTGCTTACGCTAAACGATGCCGGGCCACAGCCTGCGGCACCCACGGGCTCCGACGCAAATGCCGCCGCGCCTCGCGTCCAAGTAATATGCTGCAGCTGCTCGTTGACGGTGGCCAAAAAGCCCGTGTGCTGCGGCCACGGCACCGCACGGGGTACCGTGGCGTCTGGTGACATAACGCCCCAGCCCGCAATGGACTGGCCGATCACGGCGTACGATGCGCAGCCGCAACCGTCTGCGGTCTCGTACGCAACGGGCACCACCATTTTGCCGTTGATATCCTCGGGCTCGCCCAGTTCGATACTTGACGGTGCTTGCGGAAAGCGGAGAACTTGGCGGAACGTCAGGCTGTCGCCCGAAACGTCCGACCACAGGGTAAAGCACTCCAGCGCAACCTCAGCCTCGCTGCCGAGTGCCTTTTCTGCGGTGGTTCCGCGGCGGTGGAGGTAGGCACCCGACAAGCGCCCGTCGACGAGCGTCTTGCCCACCGTGATACGCGGGCACTGCAGGCAATGGTAGCCATCCTCTTGCAGGCGGCCGCGCGAGATGCTGCGCCATGACGTATGCGACACCACGCGGATCTCGTCATTACTTATGCGCAGGCGCACAACGGACAGTATGCCGGCTGTGCTTGCCGTATCGAAAAGGGTGTTGTCGCCGTCGGGGCGCTCGCCCGAGACCAGCAACACGTAGGCGTCCTGGTTTTCTCTTCCGTCCGTATATTCCACCACGTCGAAGTCGTAATCGTATATGCCGTCGCGCTCCACGTCGCCCTCGCCAAACCCAAGGGGAAAGTCCACGGGCGTGGGAGCGGACCACGTGCCGTTTGCCTTTGTGTGCACCACCAGACGCGAGCGGCCATTGTCGCCGTAGCGCACCGAGGCGATACGGAACAGGCACTCTACGCCGGCGATAATCGCCAGCTTCATGTGAGCTTCGCTGAGAACGCCGGTAAACAGCACGTTGTCGCTCGAGGGCTTGATTCCGCCACGCTCGTCCTCCGATACACCAGCAGAATTGGCGTTGGGGTCCGCAACGGCGTTCGTCGCCTGCCTGACATAGGTGTATGCATACATCGGCGCGGCGTTTTCGTCGTTCTCTATCAGTGCGTGGACGAAATGCTCGATCTGTCCCGTGTCGTCGCTTTCTGCATCCGCCTCGAGCTCAATGCGCGTGACCGAC
>URTB01000162.1 GCA_900550595.1 uncultured Collinsella sp. | reverse complement strand
TGCTGCCCAGCTGGGACGACCTTACCGCCGACAAGCTCAACTACGCACGCAGCTTCAATGTGCAACAGCAGAATATGGACCCCATCACCGGACATCGCCTGGTAGAGCCCTACCCCAACAGCGTCTATGTGGTGCAGAACCCGCCATCGGCGACGCTCACCACCGATGAGATGGACGAGGTGGCCGAACTCCCCTACGCACGCGATTGGCATCCCGATTACGACGCAGCGGGCGGCGTGCCGGCCTTTGCCGAGATCAAGTTTTCCATTAGCTCCAACCGCGGCTGTTTTGGCGAGTGCTCGTTTTGCGCCCTCACCTTCCACCAGGGTCGCGTGTTACAGATGCGCAGCCACGATTCGATCATGCGCGAGGCCGAGCTGCTCACGCGCGATCCCGAGTTTAAGGGCTACATCAATGACGTGGGCGGACCGACGGCCAACTTTAGCCGCCCTGCCTGCGACAAGCAGCTCAAGCACGGCGTGTGCAAGAACAAGCGCTGCCTGTGGCCGAGCGTGTGCAAGAACATGGTGGTCGACGAGAGCGGCTACACGCAGCTGCTGCGCGACCTGCGCCAGCTGCCGGGCGTCAAGAAGGTCTTTGTCCGCAGCGGCATCCGTTTTGACTACACCATGGCCGATGCCTCGGACGAGTTTTTGCGCGAGCTGCTGGAACACCATGTCTCGGGCCAGCTACGCGTAGCGCCCGAGCACGTGAGCGATGCGGTGCTCTCCGTAATGGGCAAACCGAGCCGCGCCGTCTACGATGCGTTCTGTCGCAAATTTGAGCGCTTGAACCGCGAATACGGACTCAAACAGTACGTAGTGCCGTATCTGATCTCGAGCCACCCCGGCTCGACCATGAAGGAAGCTGTGGACCTTGCCGAGGCCGTACGCGACATGGGCTACATGCCCGAGCAGGTGCAGGACTTCTACCCCACGCCGTCCACCATGTCGACGTGCATGTACTACACCGGCGTGGACCCGCGCACTATGCAGCCGATCTACGTGGCGCGCGACCCGCACGAAAAGGCCATGCAGCGCGCGCTCATCCAGTATCGCAAGCCCGAGAACTACAAGCTGGTGCGCGAGGCGCTGGAAAAGGCCGGCCGTCGCGACCTGATCGGCTACACCAAGCATTGCCTGATTCGCCCCGTGCCCCCGCGCCCGGGCGAGACATCTGCCGGCGGCGGGCATGGCACCGGCAAGAAGGGCGGCAAACCGCATGGCGGCGCTGGCGGGGCCGGCAAGGGGCCCAAGGGCAGCAAGGGCCACGGCGGCATGTCGCGCGCGCAGAACACCGCAGGGCGCAATCGTGCAGCCCAGGGACGTCAGGGCGCCAACGGGGGCGGACGCCGCAATTAGTGCGGGAATGCGGCAGATGCGCTCGCAGCGCCCTGTTGGCACGCTTGGCGCAGTGAGCGCATTGCCCCCACCAGGATCAAGCCGGCGATGGCAACCGTGACCACCACGTCGAGCGGCGTGTTCACAAACCACAGCAGGCCCACGAGATACGACCCGGCGTTAAAGGCAAAATGCAGCAGGATCGTGTAGCGGAGCTTTTCGGTGGTCACGAGCACCCAGCCAAAGACCAGACCGGCGGCACCGGCGTAGCAGCCCTGCACCCAGTTCATATGCATAAAGCCAAAGACCGCCGCCTGCAACACAGTCGCCGCGGCGATACCCCACGTGCTTGGAGCCGCCCAGGGCACCATGGCGCCGTCCTGTGCGCTCGCACGACGCCGGCGTTTCCAGAGCGGACGGCACTGCGGGTTAAATGCTCGGAGCGAAAACTCAAAAATGATACCGCGAACCAGCAGTTCCTCGCAAAACGGAGCGCCAAGCACCGTGGTCAGGACGGCCAGATAGCTCGTGTCGCCCAAGCTTGTTTCCTCGACAAGTTCACTGTAATCGGCCGCCGCCTCGGGCAACAGCGACAGTACAGCGTCGGTCACGTAGCCAACGACCACCTGCAGGGCAAGACCGATCACGATAACGCAGGCGATGCGTTTCCACGCCCCACGCGCTCCCCCGCCAAGCGGACGCTCGCCCTGCCAGCGTGCCATAAACGAGCGCGGCCACAAATAACGCCACCACAGCAGCGCCATCAAAAACGACGCCGTCTGAGCGGCAGCCTGGAACCATTGGATATCGAGATTGTCGATCGGATAGCCCGTCAGCACCGATACGGCATCGAGAACTGAAAACAGAACCACGCTCAGGGCTATATCGGCAGCGACAACGCCAAAACAGGCAAGCGCCCAAATCATCGCATTGAGCATGCCAACCTCCTCAAAACCGTTCCCTAGTTCTACCACAACTCGGCAGAGAGCTGATCCCATGGGGACGGAGGAAAACGGATCACTTATTGATGAGAATCGGGCGCAGTGCCAAAGGCCCCGCTGGGCGAAATGTCGAACGGAAAGGTGCCGCAGCGATTGAACGCGGCGATAAACATGCGGATGGCGTTGGACGGCGTGGTGCCCACGAGCTGGGTTGCCGCCGCGAAGGCCGCCTTTTCCTCGGGCAAGACCTTCGCGACAACCGGGGTCATGTGTTCTGCCATGGCGCTTCCTTTTTGAAACGACGGTAGTGCGGATAGATGCGGGCCACGCGGCTGGGCGACGGGCTGTGAAGGCAACCCGATTGGCCCGCATCTGGAGTTTGTTTCTACGGCGTTGGTATTACTTGGTATCCCTAAGTATTACCCCGCAGATAGAATACCATACCCGACCCCATGGGGACGGAGAAAAACGGATCATTTTGTTGCTGAGTAAGTATTTAGAGCGTAATGATGTCCGAGATATTGAGGGCCCGAGCGTCAGCGGCATCGTGCGTGGCAAGCAGGAGCATGCGGCCGTCGAGCGCCGGCGCCCAGGGCGCGCGATCGCCCACGGCAAGCGCAAGCTCCGCTGCAACCCCGCCGTCAGCAGGGCCGCCCGCACGCCCATAACTGCCCTCGCCTTTTGATTCGCGCACGGCGCGGAAGGGACGCGGCGAACGTCGGCGTATGGCGCGCCCAATCTGGGCATCCGGCGCATGGCGCCCTATTGTCTTGCATATTTTCGCTTGTGCCATGCATAAATAGATGGGGGCGCCCCTTCCCGTCCCAACGTACCCCCGCTTGGACCGTGCAAAAACCGGAGTATTCAGCATCGCGACCCCCGCCGGCGACGCCGCGAACCGGGAGCATCGCGCGGCCGGCGTCGCTTTGGGGCACGGCACGGCGCGAAACGCGCGCTATCGCCACGCCGTACGCCGCCTGCCGACCCAAATCGCCCGTCGAGGGATCTCGCGAGATCAAATAGACGCTTCCGGCGCGTATGCAGCCACCCCGGCTTGCTGAAAACTCCCGAAAATGCACGGCGCACCCCGGGGGACCCGTGCGTGCCGTGAAAAAACACGCCCGCATCCAGAACAATGCGAGCGTGAAAGTCAGATGGCAGCAAGGGCGCCAGGCAGCGAGCGGAATCCCGAGTGTGTCCGCCCGGGCACTGCGGCCACCGTGCGTCAGTAGGGAGCTTCACGTTCTCCGTCTATGCCAGAACCCCGCATACGCGAATCTCCAACTAAGCCGATAACCCACATCTCTTGCCGCGACCGCCTCCGTGCTTTTTCGTGAGGGGGCCGGCCCACCTCAAACTACGCCCACAAAAAGGGCCCCGAGCATAGTCTGCTCGGGGCCCAAACTCATCTCGCCTTACCGCGCGACGCGCGTGTTATTTGCGCTTGCCGCCGCCGTCACCGGGGCGACGGGAGCTGCCGCCGCGCTTGCCGC
>URTB01000161.1 GCA_900550595.1 uncultured Collinsella sp. | reverse complement strand
AGCAAGACATGGCGGTGCGGAAAGTACGAGCTCAGCTTTGACCGCCCGCGCATCATGGGCGTCCTCAACGTGACGCCCGATTCGTTTAGCGATGGCGGGGAGCACTTCGACCCGGATGCCGCCATCGAGTACGGCTTGGCGATGCTCGACGCCGGCGCCGACATCATCGACGTGGGCGGCGAGTCCACGCGCCCCGGATTTACCCCGGTCAATCCCGACGAGGAGGCTCGCCGCGTGCTGCCCGTGGTGCGCGCACTGGCCAAAGAGGGCGCTATCGTCTCGATCGACACGCGCCATGTGGCGGTTGCCAAGGCGGCCGTGCGCTGCGGCGCCTCGATCGTCAACGACGTGACGGGCTTCACCGACCCCAAGATGGTCGAGTTCGTTGCGACGAGTGCCTGCGGCGTCATCGTGATGCACGCCGGCGAGGTCGCGGCGCCCACGCGCACGCATGCAACTGTGCAGCTCGATACCTCTGCTGCGGCGTTTGTTGCCGAGAAGGCGCGCGAGGCGGCCGCCGAGGCTGCGCGCGAGGCCGAGAAGCCTGCCCGCCGCCGCCGTGGCAAGCTGCTGGGCGAGCCCAAGACGGAGGCCAAGCTGCCGGGCGGCGTGGTGCAGCCCTCGCTGCCGTTTGGCGATCCGGAGCCCGCGCCCGAGCCTATGGACGAGCAGAAGCAGGAGACACCGGCCGCCGGAGAGGTCGCCCCTGTTGCCGAGGCCGCTGCGACCCCCGAGCCCGCGCCGGAGCCCAATGACCACCTGGCAGCCATGATGCGCCGCAGCGCCCGCCGCGAGGAGGCCTATGTGCCCACCTCTCAGCTCCGCCGCTTTACTCTGCCCGATTCGGCGCCCATCATGCGCCGCGTCATGGGTTTTTTGTCCGACCAGGCCCGTTCGCTCATCCATGCCGGCGTGTCGCGCGACCGCATCTGCATCGATCCCGGTCCGGGCTTTGGCAAGACGGCCAACGAGGATATCGTCATCCAGCGCGAGACCGCCAAGATGGCGTCGCTGGGCTACCCGCTCATGTGCGCCGTGTCGCGCAAGCGTTTTGTGGGCGCTGTCTCGGGCGTGACCGAGGCCGCCGCGCGCGATGCCGCCACGTTTGGTGTGTGCCTGGGCGCTATCCAGGCCGGTGCCAACATCGTGCGCGTGCACGACGTTACCGGCTTTGCGCAGTTCCTGAACGGTTACTGGGCTGTCGCCAAGCCGCAACCGCGCCGTGCGTTTGTGGCTGTGGGCTCCAATCTGGGGCATCGTTGCGACAACATTCGCGCCGCGCGCGACATGATTGCCGAGATTCCGCTCACCTGCGTGTCCAACTGCTCGCGCATCTACGAGAGCGAGCCGGCCTACGAGACGCGCCAGGATGCGTTTGCCAACGCCGTCATCGAGATTAAGACCGAGCTGGCGCCGCTGGTGCTGCTCGACGAGCTTATGAAGATCGAGGCCGAGCTGGGGCGCGACCGCTCCAAGAAGGCCAAGGTCAACGGCCCGCGCACTATCGACCTGGACCTGTTGTGGATGGATGGCGAGACCCACGGCGGCAAAAAGCTGCGCCTGCCGCATCCGCTGATCGGCGAACGCGACTTTGTGCTGGTGCCGCTCGAGGACCTGATGCACGACCCGGCGCGGTTCTTCCGCTACAACGGTGTCGAGGTCAAGGAGCCCGAGGATCGCGTGGGCCATATCGTGGGCGAATTGGGGCGTATGTAGATGATTGAGATGAATGCTGTGGCCGTTGGCGCCGAGCTTGACGCCGCGCGCGACGCGGGCCGCGAGGGCATGTCCGCGGGCTGGTGCGCGTGGAGCGCGGGTGAGGCGTCGCTGACGTTTTCGCTGGTCGTGCGCCCGGACGTGAACATGCATGCCTTCCACGGCCTGCCGTTTGTGGCGGCGATGGGTATGATGGATGCGCTTGTGGGCACAGCGTCGACGCCGGGTCTGGGCCTTGCCGGCAAGGTGGGCATTGAGTGGCCGAGCAATATCGTGTGCGGCGCGCCCGCGTTTGAGACGTCGTTCGCGCGCGTCACCGTCAACGGCGGTGCTGGTGCCGCGGGCATGTTCGGTGCCGTGACGGTGGATATTGAGCGTTCGGCATTGAGCGAGCTCGGTGTAGATGTGGCCGACGAAGCGCTGGCCGAGGCGCTGTCCGCCGCCGTGCTGACCCGCGTGGACGCCTGGGCGGTTGTTGCCAACACGCCGCAGGGCGCTGCCGGTCCGCTGGTTCCCGTGCTGGGCGAGTACTTCGACATGGTGCCGCTGCTGGGCCGCCAAGTTGCGGCGGTGTCGCCCAACGGCCTGCCGCTTGCGGTCGGTGTGTTTGCGGGCCTGGACATCTGGGGCCGCGCGACCATCAAGACCGATGCCGGCGAGCAGGAGTTTCCGCCCGAGGCCGTACGGATTCGCGGGCTGTAACGCGAGGCGCCAGCGCTCAAAGATAACGATGACAACGGAAGTCCTCTTCGGCCTTGAACTGCACCGGGGAGGGCTTTCGCGTGACTGCAGGGCGGCATCTCGGTTCTATTCCTCAAAATTGAAAAAATTTCGTTTTTGAGGAATAGGAAACATGCACGATATCGCTGTGCTGGGCGTATTCGAGGAGTCTCTATTCCTCAAAATTGAAAATTTTTCAGTTTTGAGGAATAGGCTTGGCGAACGTTTGCGGGGCTGTGACATCGGACGTGCTCGACTTATGCCCCTGTCTTACCCCAGCTCCTGCATGCGGCGGTAGATTTCGCAGATGCCCTTGATGGTGAGCTGCCCGTCGACCACGTCGAAGGCATCGGTCGAATCGGCGACGATGCCGGCGAGACCGCCCGTGGCGATAACGGTGGCATCCTCGCGGCCCAGCTCGCGCTTCATGCGCGCGACCAGGCCCTCGGCCATGGCGGCAGCGCCCACCACGGCGCCGACCTTGATGCACTCCTCGGTATCGCGGCCGATGGCGTGCTCGGGCGCCTCGAGCGGCACGCTAGCGAGCTTGGCGGCACGTGCGGCAAGCGCGTCCATGGAGATGCGGATACCCGGCGCGATCGCTCCGCCAATGTAATAACCGTCCTCATCGATGACGTCGATATTGGTCGCGGTGCCAAAGTCCACCACGATCGCCGGCGCGCCGTAGAAAGTTTCGGCCGCAACGGCGTTGGCGACGCGGTCGGCACCCACGGCCTGGGGGCGCGCCGCGCGCAGCTTGGTCACCGCGGCCGTCTGCGGCCCGATGACGATGGCATCCGCGGCAATGCGGTCGGCCACGGCGTGCCACTCGCGCGAGAGCTGCGGCACCACGCCGGCAAAGGCGATCGCGTCGACCGCATCGAGCGAAAGGCCGTACATCTTAAAGAAACCCATCAGGCGCACGTGGATCTCGTCGGCGGTATAGGAGCGGTCGGTGGGCATACGCCACGACTGCACCAGCTCGTCCCCGTCAAACAGGCCCATGGCCGTCTGCGTGTTTCCCATATCGATAGCGAGCAGCATGTCTACTCCCGGTGTCGGCGTAAAAGGACGCGCACCATTGTATACGCGCCGTCGACGGCGCTCGGCTGCGATTCTGTTACAGTGATATGGGCTGAGGGGTTTAAATATGAAGGAATTATGCTCTACGAGATTTTCCTTGCCGTTTACCGAACTCCCGCGTAATATTCTTTCTTGCGCACATGAGGCGCCCAGACATTGCGGGGTGGAGCAGTCTGGTAGCTCGCCGGGCTCATAACCCGGAGGTCGTAGGTTCAAATCCTGCCCCCGCGACCAAGAACTTGCAGCTCGTCGGCCTAGCCGGCGAGCTTTTTTGTTATT
>URTB01000160.1 GCA_900550595.1 uncultured Collinsella sp. | reverse complement strand
AATACCGCGAGGCCTAACTACACACCTTTAAGCCGGTCCTGTGAGACCGGGAAGGAGAACTATGGCGAACAACCATATTGCGGGCGCTGCCGCCCGCACCATCGCGCCCAGCGAGCTGTGCCAGCGTATGCTGGCTAAAACCAGCAAGGGCACCTGCGGTCCCTGCATCCTGTATCTTGAGGATGGGACCATTTTTTATGGCCGTGCATGTGGTGCCGAGGGTACCGCAACCGGCGAGGTCTGCTTTAACACGTCGCTCGAGGGCTACTTTGAGGTCATGACCGACCCGAGCTATGCCGGTCAAATCGTAACCATGACCTATCCGCAGATCGGCAACTACGGCATTGACGAGACCGATGTCCAGTCGGCCTTCCCCGGCGATACCGCTCGCCCCGCGAGCGCTCCCGCCATGCGCGGCATGGTCGTCCACGACATGTGCGTCACGCCTTCTAACTGGCGCTCGACCGTCAGCGTGCCGGAGTACCTGCGTGCACACGGCATCGTCGCTATCGAGGGCGTCGACACCCGCGCTCTCGTGCGCCACCTGCGCGACAACGGTTCCAAGATGGGCATAATCTCGACGGAGATCTTTGACGTCGACGAGCTTGCCGAGCGCCTGTCCGCCGCGCCTACGCTGGTCGGCGAGAACCTGGTCAAGACCGTGAGCTGCCCTGAGCCCCATGCCTTTGCTGCGAGCGACCTGCCCGCTACGCATGACTTTGCGCTTGCCCCTGCCGCTCCTGCCCGCCACAAAGTGGTTGCCTACGACTGCGGTGTCAAGCGCGGCATCCTGGAGGGCCTGGTCCGTGCCGGCTGCGACCTCACCGTCGTGCCGTGGGATACACCCGCGCGTCAGGTGCTCGACATGAATCCCGATGGTGTCTTTTTGTCCAACGGCCCCGGCGACCCCGACGCCGTGGTGGAGACCTACGAGCAGGTGCAGCAGCTGATCGGCAAGGTGCCGGTCTTTGGTATTTGTCTTGGTCACCAGATGATCAACCTGGCCTGCGGCGCTCAGATGGAAAAGCTTAAGTTCGGTCACCGCGGTGGCAACCAGCCGGTCATGAACCTGGTAAGCCGTCGCGTGGAGATTACCGCGCAAAACCATGGCTTTGGTCTGCTGTTCCCCAGCTTGGGCAAGCTTGTCCCCGAGCTTTCCGGCGGCGAGACCGAGCATGCGGCCGATGGGGATCTGCGCGTCTGGGTGCGCCGCGGCATCGCGCCAGTCGTGATGAACGAGCGCTTCGGCCGCATTCGCCTGACGCATGTGAACCTCAACGACGGCACCGCCGAGGGCATCCAGCTGCTCGACGCGCCGTGCTTCTCGGTGCAGTACCACCCCGAGGCCTCGCCCGGACCCACCGATGCCCACTATCTCTTTACTGCCTTTACGCGACTCATGGACGGCGAGGAGAACTACCTGGACATCGACACCGCGAAGGACCGCCTGCAGGGCTGGAACTTTGCCGACAATGGTTCCGCTGCGACCGAGACCGAGGAGAACTAACATGCCGAAACGTACTGACATCAAGCGTATCCTCGTCATTGGCTCGGGCCCCATTGTCATTGGCCAGGCCTGTGAGTTTGACTACTCCGGCGCCCAGGCCTGCAAGGTGCTCAAGGAGGATGGCTTTGAGGTCATCCTGGTCAACTCCAACCCGGCGACCATCATGACCGACCCGGGCTTGGCCGACCGCACCTATGTCGAGCCCATCACTGCCGAGTTTATCGAGCGCGTAATCAAGAAAGAGCGCCCGGACGCGCTGCTGCCCACGCTGGGCGGCCAGACCGGTCTGAACGCTGCCGTCGAGCTGGCAAAGGACGGCACGCTCGACAAGTACGGCGTCGAGATGATTGGCTGTGACCTTGCCGCCATCGAGCGCGGTGAGGACCGCAAGCTCTTTAACGAGGCCATGGCCGAGATCGGCCTGGAGGTCGCGCGCTCGGGCTATGCCTACAGCGTGGCTGACGCCGAGGCCATCGCCGAGCGTGTGGGCTATCCCTGCGTGCTGCGTCCGAGCTTTACCTTGGGCGGCGCCGGCGGTGGCATCGCGCATACTCACGAGGAACTCGTCTCCATCGTGAGCCAGGGTCTTGAGCTTTCGCCCGCCCATGAGGTGCTGGTTGAGGAGTCCATCGAGGGTTGGAAAGAATACGAGATGGAGGTCATGCGCGACCACGCCGGCAACGGCATCATCGTGTGCTCCATCGAGAACCTCGACCCCATGGGCGTGCATACCGGTGACTCCATCACCGTGGCGCCGGCGCAGACCCTCTCCGACCTTGAGTATCAGCGCATGCGTGTCGCCTCGCTCGCTATCTTGGAGAAGATCGGCGTCGAGACCGGTGGCTCTAACGTGCAGTTTGCCGTGAACCCCCAGACCGGCCGCCTGATTGTCATCGAGATGAACCCGCGCGTGAGTCGTTCGTCCGCGCTGGCTTCCAAGGCCACGGGCTTCCCCATCGCCAAGGCCGCCGCTCGCCTGGCCGTGGGCTATACGCTCGACGAGATCGTCAACGACATCACCAAGGCCACGCCCGCCTGCTTTGAGCCCACGATCGACTACTGCGTGGTCAAGGTGCCGCGCTTTGCCTTTGAGAAATTCAAGGGCACCGACCCCACGCTCACCACGCGCATGAAGGCCGTGGGCGAGATCATGGCGATCGGCCGCACCTTTGAGGAGGCCTTTGGCAAGGCCATGCGCTCGCTGGAGGACGGGCACCAGGGTATTTGCGCCGGTGGCAAGGAGGGCGCCGATAAGCTGAGCGACGATGAACTCGCCCAGGCCGTGGGCACCCCGACTGAGCACCGCATCTTCTTTGTGGTCGAGGCCCTGCGCCGTGGCTGGGATGTTGCGCGCATCCACGCCATCTGCGGTATCGATCCGTGGTATCTCAACCGCATCAACGATATGGTGCAGGTCCAGGAGAGCATCCGCGGCCTGCGCGTGGAGGACATTGACGCCGACGCGATGCGCCTGCTCAAGCAGTATGGCACGAGCGATGCCGAGATTGCCGCGCTGACCGGCTCGGATGAGCGTTTTGTTCGCGCTTACCGTAAGGGTCTGGGCGTGGTTCCCAGCATGAAGACGGTCGACACCTGCGCCGCCGAGTTCTCGAGTGCCACGGAATACCACTATAAGACCTACGAGAACATTTACCGCACGAGCCCGATCGCCAAGAAGTGCGTTGCCCCCGACGAGACCACGCCGGCAAGCAAGCCCAAGGCGATGATTCTGGGTGCCGGTCCCAACCGTATCGGCCAGGGTATTGAGTTCGACTACTGCTGCGTGCATGCGAGCTATGCGCTGGCGGCCCGCGGCTTTGAGACCATCATGGTCAACTGCAACCCAGAGACCGTCTCGACCGACTACGACACGTCAGACCGCCTGTACTTTGAGCCACTCACCTACGAGGACGTCATGGACGTTATCGACGTTGAGCGTCCCGACGGCGTCGTGGTGACGCTCGGCGGCCAGACCCCGCTTAAGCTGGCACGCATGCTCGAGGAGAGCGGCGTGAACATTATGGGCACCAAGCCCGATGCCATCGACTTTGCCGAGGACCGCGAGCGTTTTGCCGCCTTGCTCGACAAACTGGGCATTATGTACCCGCCGGCGGGTCAGGCCACTTCGTTTGAGGAGGCCGAGGCCGTCGCCGCACATATTGGCTACCCGCTGCTGGTGCGTCCGAGCTACGTGCTGGGCGGCCGCGGCATGATGATTGCCTACGATGCCGAGCATCTGCGCGATTACATGGCCGAGGCTGCGCGCATTAGCCCCGACTACCCGGTGTATCT
>URTB01000159.1 GCA_900550595.1 uncultured Collinsella sp. | reverse complement strand
GACAGGGACCCTTCGTATTCGCCCGATATGCAGTTAGTTCATCGTACCCCAATTGCACAGAGGCACCGGTAAGGATTCGGCAAAGGGGCCGAGAGCGACACCCGCGGCCTTTGCCCGGAACAAACTCCTCGCGCTCCAACGCAGTTGCGGTGGAATAGTTCCTATTCAAGGACTCCAGGAGTCCAAGCAAGAACTATTCCACCGCAACTTATTGGAGAGTATGGGCGAGGCGACTTGTTATTCCTCGCGGTCGAACTCCTCGTCGGCGCCGAGCACGCGGCCGCTGTAGTTGACGTGACCGGTCACGGCCTCCATGTCGCCCGTTTCGATGAATCGGGCGACCGTGCACCCGTAATCGACCAGCGCGCGGTCAAAGACCTCGGGGAAGCTCTCGTTCGAGACCCCATCGGTAAAGGGATTCTTCCACGTCAGATGGCCCAGATTGCCGGTGCGCTCGGGCGGCTCGGTCGTCACACGGTGAGCAAGGCCATCGAGCAGGGAGTAGTCGTGTACCAAGCCCTCGACCAGGGCAATTGCACGCGTCTTGGCCGAGCCCGCCGGTTCAATGGTGCGATAGAGCAGCTGCATGTCGGCAACGGCGGCTCCGTACTCCCCCGCCGGGATATCGATACCGTACACACGCCCGGCGACATAGCTCATCAGCACGCCGGCCACGCGATTGATGCGGTCGGTGGTGACGATCTCGCCCGCCGGCGGATAGTCCTCGGCCGTGGCCCCGTCGCGCTTGAGCTGCAGCATCAACACGTCCAGGTCACTTTCGAGCACCGCATGGACCTGGCTGCCCGAATCCCCCAGCTCGGGATCGGATTCGACAATGCCAAACTGCTGCTCGTAGACAAAGGGGTGAGCATTACGGTCGAGCACGTAGTGCGACAGCAGGCCCAGCGCAAAGGCGCGGCCCAAGTTGGCATCGCGCGGGAGCAGATGGGACACGCCGTCGCGCAGGCACGAGAACTGGCGCGACATACGCGAGCGGTGCATGACCTGCGCCAGCAGCGTGCAGTCGGAAACGCGCGGCGTCAGGATGTGGAAGAAAAACGGGTCGGGACCCTGGTTGCCCAGGATAAAGGCGATGCGTTCCTCGTCGGACGTAATGACGCCCTGCGGAAGACGGTCGATGCTTTCCTCGCCAAACAGATGATGCGTAATAAGCGCGGGCATAATGATCCTTTCGATTCCATTCGATGTCACCCATTATGCCCACCGCACGGTCATGCCAAACCTGCGGTGGTAAACGGTTGCGCACAGACCGCCTACGCAAGCCCCAGGTGCGCCTTAACCTCGGCAGCACGACGACGGGACACGGGCACCGTAGAGGTTACGCGATCGAGCCTGAGCTCCATAAGACCCGTGGAACCGATCTCGACATTGTGCACGTCTTCCAAATTGACCAGATAGCTGCGGTGGACACGGATAAAGCCCTCGGAGGCCAAGCGCCGCTCGAGCGAGGAAATCGACTCGTTGATCAGGTATGTTCCCTCGGCGCAGACGGCGTTGCAAAAATCGGCGCGCGCCTCAAAGTAGCAGACATCCGCCACGGGAATGAACACCTTTTTACCCCCACGATCTACCGTCAGGCGCAAAGGCTGGCGCGGAGCATGGACGACACGGCGAGCGCCCAGGGCAGTCTCGATCTTGTCGAGTGCCTTTGACAGGCGGGCATCCTCGACCGGCTTGACGATGTAATCGACGGCATCGAGGTTATAGGCATCGGCCGCATACTCGGCAAATGCCGTCACAAACACCACGACCGGCGGTGTCTTTAGGTTCTGCAGCGTCTCGGCAAGTTCAATTCCCGAGCGACCGGGCATGGTAATGTCTAAAAACAGCACGTCGGGCTTGTTCGACAGAATCGACTCCACGGCTTCGGTGACATTGCCCGCCTCGGCAATCTGGCCCACACGCGCATCCTTTTCCAACAGATAACGTAGCTCAGCCCTAATTGGAGGCTCGTCATCAACCACCAAGATGTTCCAGCCTTCGGACATATGCGCTTCCCCTCTTTTTTCTCTCAATCCAACCGCGTGCTACACCGTTAGCGGCGCCGGCTCATGCGGCTCGCCGTTCAACTCAACGATGACCTGCGTTCCCACGCCCTCCTGGGACTTCACACGCATGCCAGAATCTTCTCCGTAAAAGAAATGGATGCGCTGAAGCACGTTGAAGAGCGCCAGGCCGCAGCCTCGCTTGACGGAGCCGTCGGCGGTAATGCTTTCGGGCTCCTCTCGGCGATGCTGCTCAAACAGATGCGCACAGACTTCTTCGCTCATACCGATGCCGTCATCTTCGACGATGATCTCCAAGCCGTCATCGGTCTCAAAAGCCCTAACACGAATAGAAAGCGGCTCAGTCTCGCGCTGCGCATGCTTGATACAGTTTTCAAGCAGCGGCTGCAAGATAAACGGCGGTACCAGGCTGTCGCGCACCTCAAAGTCGATGTCGACCGAAACGCGCAGACGGCCGTCGCCATACCGGGCCTGCATAAGATTGATATAACGAGTGCCCTGTTCCACCTCGTGTTCGAGCGTGGTGAGCGTATCGGAGTCAGAAAGCGTCTGACGATAATAGTTGGAGAAGTCGATCAGCAGCGATCGCGCCTTGTCGGGCTCGGTTCGAACGAGCGACACGATCGTGCTAATGGTATTGAACAGAAAATGCGGGTCGACCTGCGACTGCAGGGCACGCAGCTCCACGCGGGCCGTAAGCTCGTCCTGGCGCTCGAGCTCAAAGCTCGCGAGCTGCGTGGAAATGAGATCGGCGAAACCCGAGGCAAGCGACGTCTGGCGCATATCGATGCTGCTCAGGCGCGGGTAATACAGCTCGAGTGTGCCCACGCAATGCCCGCGCACGGTAAGCGGCGCGACAATGCCGGCGCGCAGGCGGGGAAAATAACCGCCCGTCTCACTGGAGGCGTCACGCGAAAAAACGCTCTGCTCGCCCGTCTCAATCACGCTGAGCGTGGTCTTGAGCACTACCGGGGTTCCGGCAGGGCACTTTGCCGAGTCCTCGCCCCAGCTTGCCAGCACCTGCTTGCCGTCGGTAAAGCAGATGGCAGAAGCGATGGTCTCGGACAGGATGATTTTAGAGGCACCCAGGGCCGCTTCGGGCGTAAGACCGCGCGACGTATAGGCGAATATTTTTGATGCGATGGCGAGCGTACGGTCGGTTGCGCTCGATGTGAGGTCGTCGGGGACCACAAAGACATACGAGAAGAAGAAGCACAGCATGACCAGGCCGGCAATGACGACAACGCCTGGAACGGGATTGGGGTTATCGGTTAAATCCCAGATAAGCAGCAAGATAAGCGCCGGAACGACGACACCAAGTAGGATGGCCTGAACCACATGCTGGGCCGTACAAAAGACCTTAGTAGAGTTGTAACTCTTGCCCAGAATCAGCCTATTGAGATCCACCGTCATCCCCTTCTTACTGACGTACCCCATAGCAATAAAGAGGGCCGCAAGCGACCCTCTCCATTGCATTATGCAATCAAAAACTGTGTTTTACATCCAGCCATCGACAAACGGTATCTTAGGCGCTGTATTTGTTGGCCTCGCCAAAGGTGCCAGCCTCGACGATCCAGCCGTCCTTCATGATGACGTCCATGTTGTCGGTGTTGAGCACGTGGATGTCGGCGGCGACGTCACCGTTGACGACCAGCAGGTCGGCGCACTTACCGGCCTCGATGGAACCGGTCTCGTCCTCGATGTGACACATCTTGGCACCGTTGAGGGTGGCGCAGGTGATGGTCTCGACCGGGGTGAAGCCGATCTTATCGACGAACTCGTACATCTCCTCGATGGAGCAGGTGCCGTACGGGGTGACGAAGGAGAAGGAGTCGGAGCCGATCGTCATGACGACGC
>URTB01000158.1 GCA_900550595.1 uncultured Collinsella sp. | reverse complement strand
GCTTACTTGACCACCAGGTTGACCAGCTTGCCGGGCACGCAGATGGCCTTGACGACCGTCTTGCCCTCGAGCCACTTGGCAACGGCTTCCTCGGCGGCAGTCTGCATCTCCTCGTTGGAGGCATCCCGGGCCACATCGATGCGACCACGGACCTTGCCGAGCACCTGTACCACGATCTGCACCGTGTCCTCGATGGACTCGGCCAGGTCAAACTCGGGCCAAGCGGCGGTATAGGCGTTGCCCTCGCAGCCGAGCGCCTCGTGCCACAGCTCGTCGGCCCAGAACGGGCAGATGGGGGCAAGGACGCTCACGATATCCTTGGCCACGCCGTAGCACAGCGCCTTGTCGCGGGCAGCGCCCTCGGTGGCGTTGAGGTAGGCGCTCGCCGCGTTGACGAGCTCCATGACAGCCGAGATCGCGGTGTTAAACTGACCGCGGTCAAAGTCCTCGGTGCACTTGGCGATGGTGCGGTGACGTTCGCGATAGAGCTTCATCGCGGTCTCGTCGAGAGCAGCCTTATCGAAGGCAACGTTGGCGTCACCCGACTGGACAAGCTGCCACACAATACGCCAGGCGCGCTTGATAAAGCGGTTGGCGCCCTCGACGGCCTTGGGATCCCAGTCAAAGTCCTTCTCGGGCGGGGCGATAAACAGAATCGCCAGACGCATGGTGTCGGCGCCGTAGGGCTCGATAACCGAGCTCGGGGGCACGACGTTGCCCTTGGACTTGGACATGGTGTCGCCGTTCTCGTCCTTAACCATGCCTTGGCACAGCAGGTTGGTAAAAGGCTCGTCCACGCTCAGCAGGCCCAGGTCGCGCAGCGCCTTGGTAAAGAAGCGGCTGTAGAGCAGGTGCAAAATGGCGTGCTCGATGCCACCGATGTAGTTATCGACGGGCATCCAACGGTCGGCGGCCTCACGGGAGAAGGGCAGCTCGGTGTTGTGTGGGTCGGTATAGCGCAGGTAATACCAGCTGGAGCAGGTGAAGGTGTCCATGGTATCGGTCTCGCGCTTGGCCGGACGGCCGCAGACCGGGCAGGTGGTCTCGTAGAAGTCCTTGCACTCGGCGAGAGTCTCGCCGGCGCCCAGGTCCAGATTCTCGGGCAGCGTCACCGGCAGCTGGTCCTCGGGCACGGGCACAATGCCGCAATGCTCGCAGTGGATAGCCGGGATGGGGTTGCCCCAATAGCGCTGACGGCTGATGAGCCAGTCGCGAAGACGGAACTCGACCTTACGACGCCCGCAGCCCATGGCCTCAAGGTCGGCCACGATGGCAGCCTCGCCCTCGGAGTGCTTGCCGCCGCGCATACCGGTGTACTTGCCGGACTGGACGAGCGTGCCCTCGGCAGCGTGGGCGCAATCCCAGTCGACGGTCTCGGCATGGAAGGTATCGATGGTCTCACCACTGGCCTCGACGGCAGCGCGATCGTCATCGTCCAGGATGATCGGCACGATCGGGAGGTCGTACTTGCGGGCGAACTCAAAGTCGCGCTGGTCGCCGCAGGGAACGGCCATGACGGCGCCAGTGCCGTAGTCGGCAACGACATAGTCGGCAACCCACACGGGAACCTTCTCGCCGTTGACGGGGTTCACCACGTAGCGACCCGTAAAGGCACCATGCTTCTCGAGGGTGCCCTGGGCACGCTCGACGGCAGAGATATGCTTGGAGTCCTCGACGATCTTGGTTACGGCTTCCTCGTACTCCGTCCCCTCGACGAGCTCGTGCAGGCGCGCGTACTCGGGAGCCAGGACAAAGAAGGAAACGCCAAAGAGCGTGTCGGCACGCGTGGTGAAGACGGTGATCTTGCCCTCGTCGCCCTCGATGGGATCGCCGTTGGCGTCACACAGGGTAAAGTCGACCTCGGCGCCCTCGGACCGGCCGATCCAGTTGGCCTGCATCTGCTTAACGCGCTCGGGCCAGCCGGGGAGCTTCTCCAGATCGTCGAGCAGCTCCTGAGAGTACTCGGTAATCTTGAAGTACCATTGCTCGAGGTCGCGCTTCTCGGACTCGGTGCCGCAGCGCCAACACTTGCCCTCGGTCACCTGCTCGTTGGCCAAAACGGTCTTGCAGGTGGGGCACCAGTTGACCGGATTCTTCTTGCGGTAGACCAGGCCCTTTTCCCACATCTTCTCAAAGATCCACTGGCCCCAGCGGTAGTAGTCGGGGCTGCAGGTCTTGACCATGCGATCCAGATCGTAGGAGAAGCCCATGCGCTTCATCGTGGCGAGCGCCTGGTCCATGTTCTTATACGTCCACGCGGCAGCCTGCGTGTTGTGCTTGATGGCGGCGTTCTCGGCAGGCAGGCCAAAGGCATCAAAGCCGATGGGATGTAACACGTCAAAGCCGCGCATGCGAGCCTGACGGGCCATGGCATCGCCGATGGTATAGTTGCGCGCGTGGCCCATGTGCAGATCGCCCGACGGATACGGGAACATCTCGAGCACGTACTTCTTGGGCTTGCTGTCATCGGTGTCGACGGCAAAGAGGTTGGAGTCCTCCCAGACCTTCATCCACTTGGACTCAATGGCCTGCGCATCGTAGGCAGGGATCTCGTCCTTATGATCTGTGCAATCGCACATATCAGCTCCTTTGTTAGCTGGGTTGGGGCGGGGCGTTCTCACCTTTACTCGCTACTGCGAACAGTCCTGCTCGCACAAAGGCCACATTAAGTGGCCTTCGGCTCGTGCGGAACTTGTAACGAGCAAAGGTGAGAACGCCCCGCCACATCGTTAACTCGCATGATGATAGCAAATACAACAAGCGAGATGCCTGCGACTTGCATGCATCTCGCTTTATCTAAATAACGTGGTTGATACTCAACCTTTATGTGCAGCTCTTATCCTATCGATAAGACACAGACTGCTGGGAGTCTTTCACGACTACGTCGTGGGCGCCGCCTTCGACGATGGAGGTGGAGCTCACCAGGGTAAGGCGCGCCTTTTCCTGGAGCTCGGGAATCGAGAGAGCGCCGCAGTTGCACATCGTGGACTTGACCTTATAGAGCGTGCCGCCCACGCCGTCCTTGAGGGAACCGGCGTAGGGAACGTAGGAGTCAACGCCCTCGACGAAGCTGAGCTTCGCGGCGCCGCCCAGGTCGTAGCGCTGCCAATTGCGGGCACGCGCGGAGCCCTCACCCCAGTACTCCTTCATGTACTGGCCGTTGACGTTGACGCGCTCGGTCGGGCTCTCGTCAAAGCGGGCGAAGTAACGGCCCAGCATCATAAAGTCTGCACCCATGGCAAGGGCGAGCGTCATGTGGTAATCGTAGACGATACCACCGTCGGAGCACACGGGCACGTAGACGCCAGTCTCCTCGTAGTACTCGTCGCGAGCGCGGCAGACGTCGATCAGCGCGGTGGCCTGGCCACGGCCGATACCCTTGGTCTCACGGGTGATGCAGATGGAACCGCCGCCGATACCGACCTTGATGAAGTCAGCGCCGCAGTCGGCCAAAAAGCGGAAGCCCTCGGCGTCGACGACGTTACCGGCACCGACCTTGACGTCCTCGCCATAGTTGGCGCGGATCCACTCGATGGTGCGCTTCTGCCACTCGCTGAAGCCCTCGGAGGAGTCGATGCACAGGACATCGGCGCCGGCCTCGATGAGCAGCGGCACGCGCTCTGCATAGTCGCGGGTGTTGATACCGGCGCCGACCATGTAGCGCTTGTCGCCGTCGAGTAGCTCGTTGGGGTTGGTCTTGTGGCTGTCGTAGTCCTTGCGGAAGACAATTCCCATCAGGTGATCGTTGTCGTCGACGATGGGCAGGGCGTTGAGCTTATTGTCCCAGATGACGTCGTTGGCAACCTTAAGGCTGATGTTCTTGTCGCCCACGATGAGCTGCTCACGCGGGGTCATGAACTCGGAGACCTTCTTCTGGTGGTCATCGCGGCTGGGGCGATAGTCACGGCTGGTGACGATGCCCAGGAGCTTACCCTTGGGAGTGCCGTCGTCGGT
>URTB01000157.1 GCA_900550595.1 uncultured Collinsella sp. | reverse complement strand
AGTCACGGCTGGTGACGATGCCCAGGAGCTTACCCTTGGGAGTGCCGTCGTCGGTGACCGGCATAGTAGAGTGACCGGTCTTCTCCTTGAGCTCGATAACCTGCTCCATGGTCATGTCGGGGGTCAGGGTGGAATCGGACTGAACGAAGCCGGCCTTGTGATCCTTGACGGCCTTGACCATGGCGGCCTCGGACTCGGCGCTCTGGGAACCGTAAATGAAGGACAGGCCACCCTCAGTAGCGAGCGCGACACCCATGTCGACGCCCGAGACGGACTGCATGATGGCGGAAACCATGGGGATGTTCAGGGTGATTGCCGGCTTCTCACCGCGCTTAAAGCGGGTCAGCGGCGTCTTAAGAGAGACGTTGTTGGGGATGCACTGCGAGGACGAGTAACCAGGGACCAGCAGATACTCCGAAAACGTGTGGGACTCACCGGGAAAGAACGTAGCCATGTTTCTCCTTTTTCCATGCGACCGGTCGGCTGCAGGCCTCGTAGGACCCAGCCCAACCTTGGGCGCCCAATACTGGGGAAGTATCTTAACGCACTTTGACTGCTACAATGCATGATTTAAGAAGAGCACACGAGGGTTTGACGCAGGCTTTGCGTTTGCCCAGCAAACACTTTAGCGGGGAGACGCGGAGCGTATGAACTACAAGACGACGGCAAAGTTGGTCATTCAAGCGTGTGACAAAGATCTGCCGGGCGTGTTTGGACACGGCTGCGTCTTGCTGTTGCAGGGTATTGCCCGCGAGCACTCGCTCAACCGCGCCGCCAAGAGCATGGGCATGGCGTATTCCAAGGCCTGGCGCATTGTGAACGAGGCCGAAGGGCAGCTGGGATGCAAACTCATCGAGCGCGACGGCGCCCGTGGATCCACCCTCACCCCCGCCGGCGAGCGAGCCATAGCGGTCTACGAGGAGCTGCAGGCCGACATCAACAACGTCATCACCTCCAAAGCTAACGATCTCATCGCCAGCATCAAAGAGTAGCTAACATCAAATTAGCTAGTTGCGGAGGGCATTGTCTAGGGTGGCGGCCACGATCAAGGGATCGTCGGTGCCGGCGAAAAGACGGACGGTGCTCCCCTGCTTGCCGCGTGGGGCCGAGAGTCGTGTTGTTGCACCGCCGGCGGGCAATGTGCGAAACTCTCCCGGCAAAGCATCGAACAAATCACCCGCACTGCGCTCGATAAGGTCAAACTCAACTGCCGGACCAAAGCCGTGCTCGAGGATTCCTGTCGCGATGGCATGGTCGTGATGCGAGCTCAGACCGGGATAGCGCACGTCGCGCACCATCTCATTGGCGGCCAAATACTCGGCCAGTGCACGTGCGTGGTCGAAGTGAGCCTGCATGCGGACATCGAGCGAGTCCAGCCCGCGTTCAAGCACGCCGGCTTCATCAGCAAGCAAATCAAGCTTGGCCAAGCCGCAGCCCGCAAGCAACGCATGCGTGCACTCGGCGGCGGCATCCACACGATGGCGTTTAAGCTGCGAGCGCGCCACCGAAGCGGCAACCAACTTGCGCGGAGCATCACCGGCGCATATGCGATCGAGTGCCTCAAGCGACAGCGCAGCACCCAGCCGCAGCGGATCGCAGCCAAAGACGCATGCCACGGTGTTGTCCACAACCAGCAGCGCATGGGCCTCACGCGCGGAGCGTCCTAACGCGCGCAGATCGGGCACGCGCAGTCCAAACCCGCCAATAGAGTTGACGAACCACCACAGGTACGGCCCCTCGACCTCAAACGAAGCATCAAAGCCCTCGGACGCAGCAGCAAACGCCGCAACCGACGGCTCCCCCACCATAGCCACGTCGCAGCCATCAAAGCCGCGCGCAAACGCATCGGCAAAGTCATCGGCAAACGCAACCAGGCGATCGCCGGGACGTACAACCCCCAACAGAGACAGCGCCGCCGGCACATGCGAGGCCGCAACCAGTCGCGCCCCACGCGCGCCGGCCTTCATAGCCCAAGCCTCTTCTAGCTGCTGCACATCCACACGGCACCTTCCCTTCATAAGTAAAAACTCACGATGCGGGTGTTCCCCGCATCGTGGGCAACGGCTGCAGTATAGCGCCGATAGGCGAAGAATCGCCTAGATGTTGAGGGTGTGATAGGTCACACTCGCACTCGGAGCCTCAACAGTCACGCCATAGGCCTCGGGATAGATGCGCGTGGAGAACACGAGCGTACCGTCGTTGACAAACACCTCGACCGAAGAAGCATCGCCGACCATGCGCACGTTACGAACCACGTCGACGGGCTCCCAGCGCACGGTACGACCGCAGCCGGCAGAAGCGCGACCCTCATCGGTAAATCGCATCTCAAAGCGCGAGGGCAGGTTGCCCTCGGCAGGCACAAACGCCAGCTTCAGCTCGCCATCAATGGTCGCGGTAAACGCGCCGTCGACACCGTCAACAACAACGTCAAAGCAGGTATCGCCGGCAACCTCCAACGAGCCATCCCCCACACGCACCGAGGCATAATGGCACTCGATCTCGCGCGCCGGCTGCTGCAGCACCACGCCGCCGGCACCGGCTGTAAGCTCACGCGGCACCGTCATGCAGTGTTGCCAGCCCGCCACCAACGTCGGCGCGTTGCCATAGGTCGGCTCATCGGGCATGCCCATCCAGCCGATCAGAATGTGGCGACCGTCCTCAGCCGTGAACTCCTGCGGCGCATAGAAGTCAAAACCGGCGTCCCACAGGCGGAACTCGCCCAGACCATAAGCGTCCTTGTCAGCCGTAATGTCGCCCGTAACGGGCATGTAACCCGCCGCATACACATTGCCGCGGTCCCAACGACCACCCTCGAGCCCCTGAGGAGAGAAGGACAGGAACTTCGCCGGCACGCCGTCATCCGCCTCAAGCTCCAGATACCCCGGGCACTCCCACATAAAGCCAAAGCGCTCGGGCGTAGACACACGGTTCTCGAGCTCCCAGCTCAGCATATCGGCCGAACCATACACCAGGATCTCGCCCACATCGCGCCCGGCACCCTCGCCGTGCATCGCACAAAAACGGCTCTCGACATGCGGCCCGTCCACGCGACGACGCGCGCCCAGCACCATGTGATAACGCCCGTCCGCGTCACGCCACACCTTGGGATCGCGCACATGGCAGGTTAAATCCTCGGGATAATCCTCAGAAGCCAGCACCACACGCTTGGCGCCGAACGCCTGACCGTCGGTGCTCTCCACATAGACGGTATCGGCGCGACGACCGGCATTGACGTAGTCGTACGTGCCGTCCGCATCGGAAAGCTTAACGTTGCCCGTATAAAGCACGCGAATGCGGCCGTCCTCAACAAGCGCGGAGCCCGAATACACACCGTGGCAATCGAACGGCTCGTCGGGCAGCAGCGGGGCGCCAACGTAGTCCCACGTCATAAGGTCGCGGCTCGTGGCATGGCCCCACATCTTGACGCCGCCGTTCACATCAAACGGGGCATACTGAAAGTACGCGTGAAATACGCCATCTGCCTGGCAAAGACCGTTGGGGTCGTTGAGCCAGCCCGTGGGCGGCATAATATGAAAATGCTGAACATAGGGCCCGTGGCCACGCTCGGCAGCCGCTGCGTCCATGTTGGCAACGAGCTTGGCAAGGTCGCGCTGAAGTGCGTTAGACATGTCGGTTTCCAATCGAATTAAAACAACGAACGCTCAAATCAAGAGTTCCAGATAAACAAAACGCCCACAGGATGGTGCCTGCGGGCGTTTTGTTTACGCAAACCCTACGCCTGCTCAGAAGCCTTGGGCTCGTCCTTGTACAGGACAAACGAGATGGCAAAGGAAACCAGCGCGGCAACCGCGAACATGATTGCGTACTGCACGGGCTGGGCCAGGCACAGCAGGATACCAAAGATGCCGGTAACGCCGGTACCAGAAGCGGCGAGCGAAGTGAGCGCGCAGACCAGGGCGCCGCAGCCACCGCCGATGCAGCCGGCGATGAAGGGCTTAAAGAAGCGCAGGTTCACACCAAAGA
>URTB01000156.1 GCA_900550595.1 uncultured Collinsella sp. | reverse complement strand
TCGTCATGTCGTTGGACTTAACGCTCGCAAACATATCCTTTACGGCCGTGACCACAGGGATCCTATCGGTCCCCTGAGCCTTGCCGCCGGCACTGTCGTCGGACGAATCCACGTTTTCAGGCGAGTCATCATCCGTGGCCCCCTGTCCGCCCATCATGGACGACAGGTCGTAATCCTGTTTGGAAATGGTGAGCGGGTAGCTCGAGAGCGTATCCTCCTCGACCTTTTTGATGTAGCCGTTTACGCCGTTGGACAGCGCCAGAATCGCCGCGATACCGATAATGCCAATCGAGCCCGCAAAGGCCGTCATGGCCGTACGGCCTTTTTTGGTCATAAGGTTGCGGGCAGAAAGCCCCAGCGCCGTCACAAAACTCATCGAGGTTTTGCGCGTAGGCTTGGCCTCGCGACGCGTAGCCTTTGCCACATCGAAAGGGTCGGAATCGTCGGTGATCTTACCGTCCGCCAGGTTGACGATGCGCGTGGCGTACTGGTACGCCAGCTCGGGATTGTGCGTGACCATGATGACCAGGCGGTCGCGTGCAACATCCTTGAGCAAGTCCATGACCTGTACGGACGTCGTTGAATCCAAAGCGCCGGTCGGCTCGTCGGCCAGCACAATCTCGGGATCATTGATCAGAGCACGGGCGATGGCCACGCGCTGCATCTGTCCGCCCGATAGCTGGCTCGGGCGCTTGTTAACGTGCTCGCCCAGGCCGACTTTCTCCAACGCCTCGCGCGCACGCTGGCGGCGCTCGCCATGCCCCACGCCCGTGAGCGTAAGTGCCAGCTCCACGTTTTCCAAAATGGTCTGATGCGGAATGAGGTTATAGCTCTGGAACACAAAGCCGATGCGGTTGTTGCGATAGGCATCCCAATCGCGATCGTGAAAGTCCTTGGTCGAGATGCCGTCGATGAGCAGGTCACCGGAATCGAAATGATCGAGTCCACCGATTACGTTGAGCATCGTAGTTTTGCCCGAGCCCGAGGGGCCCAGAATGGCCACGAACTCGTTATCGCGAAAAGACAGGCTCACGCTGTCGAGCGCCACCTGCGCAAACGACTGGGTAACGTACCTTTTGCAAATACCTTTGAGCTCCAACATGGACGGCAACCTCTCCCACGCGGGCGCACTCGCCCGCTCTCCCCCGCCGTTCGTATTCGACGCGTTTGTCCTACTCTATCCCCATTTTTTGCCGGCGCCAGTGAGGAATGTAGGGAACCGCGCCAAAAAACGAACGGGACGGCGCCCAAAAAAAGAGGTCCCGAGCGGGACCTCTATATGGTGGAGCTTATCTTGAAAGGGAGCGGACTACTTCGCACAGCGGCGCACGATCCTCGCCATGCCTTACGCGTTTTTTACTGCTCGCTATTCGCAATCGCCTGGTCGATAAGCTTGTCGAGCGCTGCGCGCTGCTCGGCGGAGCTGATGGCTCCCACGATTGGATCCCCTACGATGTTGCCATTCTGATCGATGACATACGTTGTCGGGAACGAGAACAAATTTGACGTAAACTTACCGGCCTCGCTATCCGACTTGAACCAGATGTTCTTATATGTCACGCCCTTCTTGCTCAGCACGTCCTTGGCATCTGCAATCTCGCCCTTGTTGCCATCGAGCGTAAAGGAATTGACGCCTACGACCTGGCCGCCCTTCTTGGCAAGCTCCTTATTCAGGTCCTCAAGGTCGCCCAACTCACCCACGCACGGCTTGCACGTGGTGAACCAGAAGTTCATGACGGTGACCTTGTTCTTAGAGAACAGCTCGTCGCTACTCACGTCGTTACCATCCAGGTCCTTGCCCGTAAAGCTGGGGAACTTCGTCGCCTCGCTCGAAGCATTGGCACCAGCCGTCATGCCAGCGGTCGAAGCGTCGACGCTCTCGCCTGCGCTCGGCGTGCTTCCACAGCCGGGGAACTCCTTCTCCAGGCTCTCGAGCTTGTCCTCGATCTCCTTGATCTGCTGTGCACCGGCCTTGAGCGTCTTAAGCTCATCCGCCGTGAACTCATCCTTGGCGCCGTCGATGGTCTTGAGCAGGAAATCGCCGTAATTGCTGCCGTCCTCAATCATTACCGAGTCTTTATTTGCCGCATTGAATACCTTTTCCCACAGCGCGTTATCGCTCGAAAGGATCTCGTTCTCCTTTTGCATGAGTTTTGCATACAGCTCGGCGGCCTCGTCGGCATTGGCCGGCTTCTGCGCAGTGAGTTCTGCGATCTTAGGATCGGAGCCCGCAGATTCACTCGCATTGCCACCGGGTGCCGAACACGCCACAAGACACAAGGCCAGCACCGGCACCATAAACAGGGCCGCAATCTTAGAAAGCTTCATGGTCATTCCTCCGTTTTGTCGAAGCTTGTTTTACTTTTCATCAGCGGTCAGAGGGAGTTTTTCTGCCGGCACATCCAGGCCATAGCGATAGCTGATGGCATCGACGGGACAGGCCCCGATGCACTTTCCGCACCGGATGCATTCGGCATGATTGGGCGCGCGGACCACATCAACGTTCATCTGACAAACCCTTGAACACTTGCCGCACGAGACGCATCTGCATGCATCGACCCGGATTCCCAATAGGGACACCTTATTCATGAGCGCATAGAATGCGCCGAGCGGGCAAATCCATTTGCAGAAGGGGCGATAGAACAAAACGCTCAGCAGCACCACGGCAATGAGAATGAAAAGCTTCCAGGTAAAGAGCTGCCCCAGCGCAGATCGAATACCGGCGTTGGCAATGGCCAGCGGAATGGCGCCCTCGAGCACGCCCTGCGGACAGATGTACTTACAAAAGAACGGGTCGCCCATGCCCACGTCGTTAACCACCAAGACGGGCAGCAGCACCACGGCAAACAGCAGCACGACGTACTTGATGTACGTGAGCGGCTTAAGCTTTTTCGTAGAGAACTTTTTGCCGGGAATCTTGTGAAGCAGTTCCTGCAGCCAGCCAAACGGGCACAGAAAGCCACATACAAAGCGTCCCAGCAGCACGCCGAGCAAAATGAGCGTACCGGTAACATAGTAAGAAAAGTTGAACTTGGATGAACCTACCACCGACTGGAACGACCCGATGGGGCACGCACCCGATGCCGCGGGGCACGAATAGCAGTTAAGCCCGGGTACGCAGACTGTTTTTCCCGCGCCCTGATAGATGCCGCCTTTGGCAAAGTTTGGCAGGTGAATGTTGGTAATAAGTGTTGCCGCCGCCTGAATGAATCCGCGAAATCGGGCCAAAACATGCGACGCAGTGTTTTCTCTTTTATCCAATTCCGATACACTCCAAGCACAGCCTAATCGCTTTGGCCAGCACGGCATCCGCCTCGCCACGCATAACACCAAAGCACACCATGGCAATTCCGACGATCAACAAAGCGACCTGTACCACGGGTTTTACCGCTTTGAACAACCCAACCACTCCTTTCGTTACGCGACCATTGGACCATATCGACTATAAAATCCGTGTTAAGCGCGATTTGAAATGTGCAAGGAGACTGTTATGCGTATTTTGATCGTCGAGGACGAGCGGGCGCTGTGTGACGCAATCGCGCGCAGCTTGCGAAACTTGGCGTACAGCGTCGACTGCTGTCACGACGGACAGGAGGCGCTCGACCTACTGGACGTTGAGACCTTCGACCTCGTGGTACTCGACCTCAACCTTCCCCATATCGACGGCATGACCGTGCTCAGGGAACTTAGGAAAACCGACTGCGAGACTAAGGTACTGATTCTGTCCGCACGTGGCGAAGTATCCGATAAAGTCGCCGGACTCGATGCCGGCGCCAACGATTACCTCGCCAAGCCGTTTCATCTGGACGAGCTTGCGGCAAGGATTCGCAGCCTTACCCTCAGACGCTTTACACAAAGCGACATAGTATTAACCTGCGGAAAGCTCAGCTTTGACACCAAGGCGCGCATCGCTTCCGTGGACAGCGAGGCCCTATCTCTTACGCGCAAGGAAACGGGAATCTTGGAATACCTGATGCTTAATCAGGG
>URTB01000155.1 GCA_900550595.1 uncultured Collinsella sp. | reverse complement strand
TTATTGAGAATATATACTAATAAGTAAGTACACCAGCAGTCACGTTCGAGAGGAGAACATCATGGCTGAGGAAAAGAAGACGTACAAGTTCGTGTGCACCGTTTGCGGTTATGAGGTTGAGGTCGACACGCCCGAGCTGCCCGAGGACTACGTGTGCCCGGTCTGCGGCGTCGGTCCCGATCAGTTTGAGCTCGTCGAGGAGTAACTCGTAGACACACGACTTGCAGCAACACATAGCTCTGTCCAAGGGTCTCGGTCGGATATCCCGGCCGGGACCCTTTTCCTCCGTCCCCAAGGGATCACGGTTGCTGTTAGCCGATCCTGTCTGTCGTGAGTCCGGCCGACCTTTTGTCTCGATCTGTAACATCTAGAAGTGGAAATTGGGCCCACTTGTTACATATCAAGACAAACCAAAACCGTCCGGCAGAAGATCTCAATCTGTAACATCTAGCAGCGAAAACGGGGCCTACGTGTTACAGATTGAGACAAACGGAGCTGTCCCTCGGAATGATTTCGATCTGTAACATCTAGACATCAAAAGCGGGCCTAGATGTTACAGATCGAGACGTTTGCCTGGGTAGGTGCTCCGTTCGATCACATCCCCGTTAGCAGCACGGCGTCGAGCGCCGTTACGACGACACCGATCCCTACAAGCAGCGTGTTGAGCGGGCGCGAGTTGGCGTATTTGCCCATGACGCGGGGCGAACTGGTGAGTCGTATGAGCACAAAGACCGTAATCGGCAGCTGAAGCGACAGCAGCGCCTGACTCCAAATGAGACCCTCGAAAGGATTCGGGACGACCAGGCACGCCGTCACTGCGCCGACGAAACAGGCCGCCACCCCGATCGAGGAGTGTCGGTCGTGGATGTCGTATTCCTCGTCGAACATGCCTGCGGTGATGGTGCCCGCCGCCATGCCCGCCGTCACACTACTCGATATGCCCGCAAATAGCAGTGCCACCGCAAAGATAACCGAGCTTGCCGGGCCCAGAATGGGGGAGAGCGTGGCCGCTGCGACGGCGAGGTCGTCTACGACCATGCCGTGCGCAAAGAAGGTCGTTGCGGCCAGGATGACCATGGCCGAGTTGATTGCCCAGCCCACGCCCATCGAAAAGAGCGTGTCGAAGAGTTCGTAGCGCAGGCGTTCTTCGATAACCTGCTCGCCTTGGCCTTCGAAGTGCATGGATTGGATGACCTCGGAGTGCAGGAAGAGGTTGTGGGGCATAACGACCGCGCCTAGGACACTTACGATAATCGCTGCCGAGCCGGTGGGCATACTGGGTGTGATCCAGCTTGTGGCGGCTTGCGGCCAGTCGATCTTGACTAGTGCAAGCTCGGCTAAAAACGAAAGTCCCACCACGCCCACGAAGGCGATGATCCATCGCTCAGCGCGTTTGTAGGAGCTTGTCATGAGCATGGCAATCGATGCCGCCGCGACGATGACGCAGCCGGCGCGTACGGGCAGGCCAAAGAGCATTTGAAGCGCGATCGCACCGCCCAGGACTTCGGCCATGGCGGTGGCGACCGTGGCTAGATACGCGCTGCCGAGTATCGCACGCCCGACGAGGCGGGGCAGGTGGCGCGTCGTGGCCTCGGCGAGACACATGCCCGTGGCGATGCCCAAGTGCGCCGCGTTGTGCTGCAGCACGATGAGCATGATCGTGGACAGCGTGACGATCCACAGCAGCGCGTAGCCAAACTGCGAGCCGGCGGCCATATTGGAGGCCCAATTGCCCGGGTCGATAAAGCCGACGGTCACGAGCAGTCCGGGGCCGATATGCCGTGCAATGTCTAGGCCTCCGTGACCGCCGGTGCGCCGGGAACCAAAATGATGTTTGAGATGGTTAATCATGGTGCGCTCCTGCGTGCCGTTTGCTTGACGCCGCAAAGGATACCCGTTTTAGGCTCGAAGTTAACCAAGACTAACGAAATAGCTGTATTTGAATAGGATGAGGAAGGGGGCTGCCGAAATGTCTTGATCTGTAATAACTAGGGATGGAAATGGGGCCTAGATGTTACAGATCGAGACAGGAAGAAATGGTCCTTTGGAATATCTCGATCTGTAACAGTTGGCTGCAAAAACCGGCCCCTCGTGTTACAGATTGAGACATTCGGAGCTGTCTCTCAAAAACATCTCAATCTGTAACAGTTAGTCGTCGAAATTGGGTCTTCCTGTTACAGATTGAGATGTTTGAAGCGGTGAGCTTGCGGGCCGAACCTGGGGCCCTTGTTGTCGCCCTTGAGGTCGGCGGTGTCCACTCATAGGGCGCGCGTTACGCGATTGTTTCGAAACGGGCGGGAAACACAACGGGCCGGCGATGCTCCTAGTATGCCTAGTCAACTGACTGTCTAAATATCTAGGGGAGGATCGCGATGCAGGCAGATTCCGCTCAGCAGCAGGGCCTTTATCGCCCCGAATTCGATCACGATGCATGTGGCATCGGCGCGCTTGCCGATATCAACGGTGAGCGCCATCACCAGATTCTGGACGATGCGCTGTCCATTCTGGTCAACTTGGAGCACCGCGGCGGCACGGGACTCGAGAAGAACACCGGCGACGGCGCTGGCATCCTGTTCCAGGTTCCGCATCACTTTTTCCGTAAAGAGGCTCAAAAGTGCGGCCAGATTCTGCCGGCAGAGGGCGACTATGGTGTGGCCATGCTGTTCTTCCCACAGGACGACAAGGGCGTAGAGGATGCCCGCCGCGTGTTTGAGGAGGGCTGCGCCGAGGCCGGCGTGCCGCTGCTCTTTTGGCGCGAGGTGCCGGTCGACCCGCACGACCTGGGCGAGACCGCCCGCGCCTGCATGCCTACTATCCTGCAGGCCTTCCTGGGTCGTCCGGACGACACACCTGCCGGCGATGCCTTTGAGCGTCGCCTGTACGTGTGCCGCCGCACCATCGAAAAGAAGGCCGACGCTGAGTTTGCCCTGCGCGACAAGATCTTCTATGTGTGCTCTATGAGCTCGCGCACTATCGTTTACAAGGGCATGCTGGTCGCCACACAGATGCGCCGCTTCTTCATCGATCTCAACGATGCCGCCGTCAAGACGGCCGTGACGCTCGTCCACTCGCGCTACTCCACCAACACCACGCCCAGCTGGGAGCGCGCGCACCCCAACCGCTTTATCATCCACAACGGCGAGATCAACACCCTCAAGGGCAACGTCAACTGGATTCGTGCCCGCGAACCCAACCTGTACAGCCCCGTGCTGCAGCACGATCTTGAGCGCGTGATGCCCATCATCAACCGCGAGGGCTCCGACTCCGCGATTCTGGACAACGTGCTCGAGTTTTTGGTCATTAACGGCCGTCCGCTCACGCGCGCCGCATCCATGCTGCTGCCCGAGCCGTGGGACCACAACGACAGCCTGAGCGAGGAGCGCCGCGCCTACGACGCCTACCAGTCCATGCTCATGGAGCCGTGGGACGGTCCTGCCGCTATCGCCTTTACCGACGGTCGCACGCTGGGTGCCGCCCTCGACCGTAACGGCTTGCGTCCCGCCCGCTACTATGTGACGCGCGACGGTCGCTTTATGCTGGCAAGCGAGGTGGGCACCATCGAGGTGAGCCCCGAGAACATCCTGACGAGCGGCTGCCTGGGACCGGGCCAGATGCTCGAGGTCGATTTTGCCCGCGGCCGCGTCATCTACAACGACGAGCTGCGCGCCCGTTACGCCAAGGAAAAGCCCTATCGCGACTGGATCGCCGAGGAGACGCTGACCGTCGACGCACTCGACAAGCCCGCCGCGCCCGCGCCCGCCGAGGATGCCGAGGTGCCCGCCGCCGTGCGCATGGCCAAGCTCGGGTATCACTGGGATGATGTTGACGAAGTCGTGCGTCCCATGGCCCAGCAGGGCAAGGCGCCGCTCGCCTCGATGGGTATCGATGCGCCGCTGGCCTGCCTGTCCAAGAAGACGCGCTCGTTCTTCGACTACTTCTATCAGCTGTTCGCTCAGGTCACGAACCCGCCGATCGACGCCCTGCGCGAGCATATGGTCACCTCGACCACGCTCTACCTGGGCAACCACGGCAACCTGCTCGAGGA
>URTB01000154.1 GCA_900550595.1 uncultured Collinsella sp. | reverse complement strand
ACGGCGCGCAAGCTCATCCACATCCGCCGCGGGCGCCGCGATGAGCAAACCACCCGAGGTCTGCGGATCGTACAGCGCATCCAACATGCCCGGCTCCAGCTCATCGTCAGCCGTCACGCGCGGGCCAAAGAAGTCCTGGTTGCGGTAGGAGCCCGCGGGGATAATGCCCAGACGCGCCATGTCGAGCACCTGATCAAAGAGCGGCACCGCCCCCGACGCAAGCTCAATCTGCACGCCCGAGCCCTCGGCCATCTCGCATGCGTGCCCGATCAGGCCAAAGCCCGTGATGTCGGTGCAGCCGTGAAGCTCAAGTCCCTCTGCCAAACGGATCGAGGCCTCGTTGAGGGTGCGCATAGAATCAAACATCGGACCAGCCTCGTCCTGCTCGATGAGCTCGCCCTTAATGGCCGTGGTGATGATGCCCGAGCCGATCGCCTTGGTCAACAGCAGGACATCACCCACGTGCGCGCCGCTGTTGGCGAGCATGCGGTCGAGCGCGACAAAACCGCTCACGGACAGGCCGTACTTGGGCTCGTCGTCGTTAATGGTGTGACCGCCCGCGATGGAGCAATCCGCCTCGACGCACTTGTCGGCGCCGCCCGCCAGAATCTGCCCGGCGACCTCAACGCCCAGACAGCTCGGGATGCACAGCAAGTTCATGGCATGGCTCGGCCGCCCGCCCATGGCGTAGATGTCCGACAGCGAGTTGGCCGCGGCGATCTGGCCAAAGAGGAACGGGTCGTCGACCATCGGTGGGAAGAAGTCGATGGACTGCACGAGCCCCAGGTTCTCCCCTACGCGGAAGACGCTCGCATCGTCGGAGGTATCGAACCCCACGAGCAGGTTGTCGTTATGCACATTGGGTAAATCGCCCAGGACCTGGGCGAGGGCTCCGGGAGCCAACTTAGCGGCTCAACCGCTCGCGGCAGTCATAGACGTGAGCCTCACGGTGTCCTTAGCCATACGAACCCCCTTCCAACAAATCAACGACTCTAAGTATACGCGCCAGGCACGCTTCCCAAGAGACCGCCGACGGCTCGAACGTCGAAGGCGGCGCGGCAAGCGCCTGCGCGATAGCATCTGCCAATGCGCGCTCAAACAACGGAAGGTCGGCCGCCACGGGCGTGTCGACACCCGTCATACGCGGCGACGCCACCCACGTCACGGGAGCACCGGGAAGCATCGCCTCCATCCAGGGACGAACGCCGGGCAAATCGGTCGCCACAACTTTGCAGCCGCACGCGAGGGCCTCGATCGTCACGAGCGGCAGACCCTCGTAAAACGAAGGCAGCACAAAGACGTCGGAACTGCGGTAGGCACGCACGAGCCCATCGCTATCCAGGCGCCCCGCAAGCGTCACCGGCACATCCGAGGCCGCGGTCAAGCGCTCGATACGCGCGTACTCGGTATCGTCCCCGCGGCCGCCCACAAGCACCAAGCCAGATGGGCGGACGTCATCGTCAATCGGCAATGACACGGCTCGAACCAGCGACTCGACGCCCTTTTTAAAGCAAATCTTGCCCACGTACACAAGCGATCCCGGCTGCCTCGCCACGCTTGCGTCGCGGCAGAAGACGCGATGGTCGTAGCCCGTCCCAATCACGTGGATGCGATCGGCATCGACGTCGCACACCAGGCCAATCTGCTCAGCCTGCTCAGCATGGAGCGCAAAGACGGCGTCGAGCCGACGAACCGCACTTACGATGTAATCGCGTTCGAGAGCATGCGAACGTAACTGCCGCAGGTCGGTCGAATGGCACACGGCAACAACCGGCACGCCCCGGACGCACTCACGCGCCAATGCGGTCACCAGATACAGGTGATGGCAGAGCACCAGATCGGGCCGAAACACATCCACCGCCCGATCGATTGCAGCAGCAAATGCCCGCTCAAATGCCTTGAGCATCGAAGGCGTCAGGTCACGATAGCGCGTGGAGGGATAGGGCATGACATCGGACATGCCGCAGATGGGAAACGGCAGCTCGGGCGACTCGAACGGTACGGCAAACACGGCAGCACGCCGGTCCAGCTCGCCTTGAGTATCACCCGGTGCCGCGCCGCAAAGCACGGCGGCGCGATGCCCCGTCTCGATCTGCTCGCGCACGAGCGCGGCTAGGTAGGTGCCGCTGCCAGTACTATCTGGTTTTTGTGCCGAGATATTGAGGATGCGCATGTCGCGGTACACCCCTAGGCCAAGGCGGCGGCGCGGACAGCCGCGCCGATCGCTCCGGCAAAGCGAGCCTGGGGCGAGGTGGTCACCGGCGACCCCAGCAGCTCGCCCAACCGCTCCACAACGAAGGCGTTCTCGCACAGGCCACCGGTCAGGTAGTACGGGGCGCCCGCGGCCTGCCCGGCCATGGTCGCCACGCGCGAGACCACGCTGTCGATCACGCCACGCGCAATGTTCTCGCGCGGCTCGCCGCGACCGATCAGGCTGATAACCTCGCTTTCGGCAAACACGGTGCACATGCTGGAAATCTTGGTAGGCTCGCCGGTGCGGGCGAGGTCTGCCATCTGCTGCTGGGAAATGCCCAGGCGGTCGGCCATGATCTCCAAAAAGCGCCCCGTGCCGGCAGCGCACTTGTCGTTCATGGCAAATTTGGCCACGCGGCCGCCTTTAAGCTGGATGACCTTGGTGTCCTGGCCGCCCACGTCAATCACCGTGCCGTGATCGCCAAACAGGCGCACGGCACCGGTGCCGTGGCAGGTAATCTCGGTCACGACCTTGTGCGCATAGGGCACCGCGACACGGCCGTAGCCGGTCGCGACCACGCGCACGTCGTCGGCAGCCACGTCATAGCCGGCCGCTGCCAGTGCCTCGCGCAGCCGCTCGGCCGCATCGACCGAGGAGAACCCGGTTGACTGCACGCACGTCCACGCCACCGAACCCTCCCCGTCGACCACAGCAGCCTTAGCCGCCGTAGACCCGATATCGATCCCGATCCCTATCATGGCTCTCTTCCAATCTAAATATCAAAGGTAGCGGCGCGTTCAGGCGCCTTAGCTCTAGGTTTCTCAGGTGCCGGAGATTGCCCCGAAAGAGGAGCGCAGCGTACTTTGGGTACGCAAGCGACGGTTTGAGGGGCAAGATCCGGTGCCTGAGGAAGCTAGAGGGTTTCGATGAAGGCGGCGATGCGGGTCTCAATCTGACCCATGTCGCCGTTGCTGTAGTCGGTCTCGATCTTCATATACGGAATACCCGCACCCTCGACGGCCTCCTGCATGCGCGCACTCTCCACGTTAAAGGTGTGGCAGGCCTGGAGCACATTCTCCACCACACCGTCGACGTGGTATTTCTCGCACATGGCCAGGATGTTGTCCATACGACCGTCGTTGGGCGTCATGACCGAGCAGTTGATATCCAGGTAGCGGTCGGCGATGGCACGCAGGATGTCGGGAGCCTCCGGGTCGATCATCATGGCCGCCGTGCGCTCTCCCGAGCAGTCGTCCATACACACGACCACGCCGCCGTTGGACTCGATGGTGCGACCGATCTTGTTGATCACGCCGCCCACCGGGCAGCCGGTGATCAGAATGCGCTTGGCATCCGCCGCGACCGGGTGCTCGCCCGCGTCGTAGGCCTCGCGCAGCTTGGCAACCTTTTGCTCCAGCTGCTGCGTATAGGCCTCGATATCAAAGCTGAACGTACCGGCAAACATGGTGCTCATCAGGTCGACGCCGCTCATGGCCGCCGGCTGGTTGGCCTGCAGCGCAAACATCTCGAGCTGGGCCGCACGCAAGCGGTTGCGACGACGGACGGCAGCGCGAAGGTCATCGTCGGTAATCGTGATGCCGTAGAAGCCCTCGAGCTCCTCCTTGAGCAGGCGGCACTCCTCGTACCAGCCCTCGCGCTCGTAGGCGCGATCGCGACCCTGCGGAAGATGCAGAATGTGCGTGCGCTTGAGCTCGTTGAGCAGCTCGTACATCTTCTTCTTGCCGTCGCAGGTGGTCTCGCCGATGATCATGTCGCTAAAGTACGTAAACGGGCACTTTTGCGAGTAGGCAAAGCCGTAGGTCGACTTGATGAGCGGGCAGAGGTTTGCCGGCAGCACCTTCTCGGCCTCGGGAATCACCTC
>URTB01000153.1 GCA_900550595.1 uncultured Collinsella sp. | reverse complement strand
TCTCGCTACGAAAACTGAGCCGTTCGCCGAATATTCCGTGCATTTCGCGGTATTATAAGGGCTGCATGTCATGTCCCTTTCAAAGGGTCGCCCGGCAATCGCCAGCCACGACCCCCAGACGGGACGCCAACACGATAGAGAGGAGAGGCATGCAGTACTCACAGGAAGTGGAGAACATGTGCCCCGTTGCCAAGGGTGCATACCACGGCCCCGCACCCATCCCCGAGGAGGGCAAGTGGGTCCAGGCTAAGGAGATTTCCGACATCTCCGGTCTTACGCACGGTGTGGGTTGGTGCGCACCTCAGCAGGGCGCTTGCAAGCTCACGCTGAACGTCAAGGACGGTCTCATCGAGGAGGCCCTCGTTGAGACCATCGGCTGCTCGGGCATGACCCACTCTGCCGCCATGGCTTCCGAGATCCTTCCCGGCAAGACCATCCTCGAGGCCCTCAACACCGACCTCGTCTGCGACGCCATCAACGTTGCTATGCGCGAGATCTTCCTGCAGATCGTTTACGGCCGCAGCCAGACCGCGTTCTCCGAGGGCGGCCTGCCCGTGGGCGCCTCCCTCGACGACCTCGGCAAGGGCCTTCGCTCCCAGGTCGGCACCATGTTCGGCACCAAGGCCAAGGGCGCTCGTTACCTCGAGCTCGCTCAGGGCTACGTCACCCGCATGGCTCTCAACGACAAGAACGAGATCATCGCATTCGAGTTCCTGAACCTCGGTAAGTTCACCGACGCCGTCAAGGCCGGCAAGACCCCCGAGGAGGCCATCGCTGGCGCTATGGGCCACTATGGTCAGTGGGAGAACGCTGCCAAGTACATCGACCCGCGCACCGACGAGGAGACTCACTCCGTCGCCAGCGTGTTCCCGGTTCACGAGTAGAAAGGGAGGGAAATAACTATGACTGTTACGTTCGAAGGTTACGAGCGCCGCGCTGACAAGATCAACAAGTGCCTCGCCGACAACGGCATCGCCTCCCTCGAGGAAGCTCTGCAGATCTGCACCGACAAGGGCTTCAACCCGCGTGAGATCGTCAACAACACCCAGTCCATCGCCTTCCAGAACGCCGAGTGGGCCTACACCCTCGGCTGCGCTCTCGCTGTCAAGCGTGGCGCCAAGTCCGCTTCTGAGGCTGCCGCCATCATCGGCGAGGGCATCCAGGCCTTCACCGTTCCCGGCTCCGTCGCCGAGGACCGCAAGGTCGGTCTGGGCCACGGCAACCTGGGCGCCATGCTGCTCTCCGACGACACCGAGTGCTTCGCCTTCCTGGCCGGCCACGAGTCCTTCGCTGCCGCTGAGGGCGCTATCGGCCTGGCTCTGAACGCCAACAAGGCTCGCAAGAAGCCGCTGCGCGTTATCCTCAACGGTCTGGGCAAGGACGCCGCTCAAATCATCGCCCGCATCAACGGCTTCACCTACGTGAAGACCCAATTCGACTACTTCACGGGCGAGCTCAAGGTCGTCGAGACCATCCCCTACTCCGATGGTCCCCGCGCCGCCGTCAACTGCTACGGCGCCGACGACGTCCGCGAGGGCGTTGCCATCATGTGGCACGAGAACGTCGACATCTCGATCACCGGCAACTCCACCAACCCGACGCGCTTCCAGCACCCCGTCGCTGGCACCTACAAGAAGGAGCGCCTCGAGGCTGGCAAGAAGTACTTCTCCGTCGCTTCTGGTGGCGGCACTGGCCGTACCCTGCACCCGGACAACATGGGCGCCGGCCCTGCCTCTTACGGCATGACCGACACCATGGGCCGTATGCACTCCGACGCCCAGTTCGCCGGTTCTTCCTCCGTGCCTGCGCACGTCGACATGATGGGTCTCATCGGCATGGGCAACAACCCCATGGTCGGTGCCACCGTCGCCTGCGCTGTCGCCGTCGAGGAGGCCCTCAAGGCCTAATCGCGCCCGCGCGATGCTCATGTAGTTGAGCTTTAGAGCCGCTACCCACCCGGGTAGCGGCTCTTTTTTGTCGCCACAAAGCGTTCGAGAGCCGATATATCAGTTCTGATGTAACATGAAGTGTGAGGAGAAGGAGCCGCCAAGCGCCCCTAACGTCCACGTGCCATATTCGCCCTTTGCCGATTTATCCCATCTTTGCGATACCTTTGCCAATCTCCCGTGCGACAATGCGCGAACGAGAAAGGAATCCCATGGAATCAACTGATGTACTGGTAATCGGATCGGGCATCGCTGGCCTTTGCGCCGCCATAGAAGCAGCAAGCGCGGGTGCGACTGTTGCCATCGCAAGCGCCGGCAAGACCATGAGCGGATCGAGCTTCTTCCCGGGCACCTGGGGCCTCGGGCTTATTGGGCCCGTCGACGAAGACGACGAACAGGACCTTATCGACACCATCCAGGCCGTCGGCGGCGGCGTTGCCGACCCCACGCTCGTCCAGACGTTTGTCCACGGTATCCCCCAAGCGATTGACTGGCTCGAACAGGATCTGGGCGTAGAACTCCAGCGCCCGCAAAGCGCCGAGAGCGCCCAACAAAAGCAATTTATCCCCTGTTTTGACCATAAGACGCGCAATTGGCGCGGCCTGACCCGAAAGCCTCTTGAAGACGCGTGTGCGGCCCAGATCAAGTCTCTTGGCATTCGTCTGCTCCCCCGACACGAGCTTATAGACCTTGTTGAAAGCACAACCGAAAAGATTACCGGCGCCGTGCTCTACAACCAAACAGACGAGCGCATCGTGACCTTTACAGCAAAGGCCACCGTCATCGCTGCGGGCGGCACGGGCGGTCTGTTCGAACGCAGCCTCACTTCGGCCGATGTACTCAGCTCCTCGCAGGCCATCGCGCTGGCGCACGGTGCATCGCTTACTAATATAGAGTTCATGCAGATGATGCCCGGTTTCATTGAACCTAAGCGCAACCTGGTCTTTAACGAAAAGACCTGGCGCTACGTCACGTTTGACCAACCGGTCGACATTGCCAACGAAAAGTTAGACGATCTGCTTGAGCAACGCTCAGGATATGGCCCCTTCACTTCGCGCTTAGCTTCCCGCGCCATCGATCTTGCTGTCGATCAAGCGGGTGCCGAAGGTCTGGCGCTCCACTACGACTTCCCGCGAGAGAATGTCCCCGAGTTCGTGCAGACATTTGCCACTTGGCTACAAGACGAGCATGGTATCGCTCCGAGCGACGAGATGCGTGTGGCGATGTATGCCCACGCGGCCAACGGCGGCATCAAGATCGACAGGACCGCGTACACGGGCGTTGAGGGCCTCTACGCCTGTGGCGAGGCAACAGGCGGCATGCACGGCGCCGACCGCATCGGAGGGCTGTCGAGCGCCAATGGCATCGTATTCGGGCGCATTGCGGGCGCATCAGCGGCTCGAGCAGCACTGGACGCTCCCGAGGCGGCCGCGCCGATGGATGCCGCGCTGCCCCAGCATGGCATTGCCACAACAGACGCCGACCGCCTGACTCACAGCCTCAAACACACAATGAGCACCTACTGCATGATCAACAGGACCGAAGCGGGTCTATCCGAGGCGCTTCAAGAGCTTGAAAGCCTACAAGATGAGGGCACGGTGCTGAGCAGACCGCATGCCAACGAAAGCGAAATCGCAGCACTCGCCCGCCTGCAGTCGCAGATTCAGCTGGCAACGGAGATGGTCAAAGCTATGCGTGCACGCACCGAAAGCCTGGGTTCACACTATCGAGCGGACTAACTCGATTCTCACTTTGAGTTTGATCACAATTTCTCAAAATTTCTCAACATGCATCGAGCCCCGTAAGTATGATTCCCCCAAGAAGGACACACTTACGGGGCTTGAGCCGCGTTTTCCCTAAGGGAATCACGGAGCAGGCAGCTCAGCTCCGCGCCCTTTCGGGTTCGACCCCAAGCGAGGTCAACAAAAAAGACGGCCAACCGAAGTTGACCGTCTTAACATGCTTTGGTGGGCCGTCAGGGGGTCGAACCCTGGACCTTGGGATTAAGAGTCCCCTGCTCTACCAACTGAGCTAACGACCCAAAGCTAAAGTCCGTTGTGGCGGACTTTAGAGGAGATATCGTGTGGTGGGCCGTCAGGGGGTCGAACCCTGGACCTTGGGATTAAGAGTCCCCTGCTC
>URTB01000152.1 GCA_900550595.1 uncultured Collinsella sp. | reverse complement strand
CCAGAGCGAACAAATTGGCATGAAAAGAGGACGGCATAGACCTTCTGGTCATGCCGTCCTCTTTGAATGACAAGTTGTCGCTCTGGTGGGCGCGCAGCGTCAACTAGTTACGCGGTTTGGTAAAACCGCGTAACCCAACTAGAAGCGGTTGCCGCGGAAGCCGCCGCCGTTGCGGCCGCCACGATCGCCACCGCGACCGCCACGGTCGTTACCACGGTTGCCGCCGAAGCCGCCACGGTTGCCGCCGCGGTCGCCATAGCCACCACGGTTGCCGCCAAAGCCGCCTCGACCGCCGCGGTCGCCGCCACGGTCACCAAAGCCGCCGCGGCCGCCGCGATCGCCACCGCGACCGCCACGGTCGCCGCCACGGCCACCGCGATCGTCACGACCGCCGCGAGGACCGCGATCCTCGTCCAGGCCCATGGCGACGAGCGGAGCGATAACCTTATCGAGAGCGGCCATCAGCTCGGTGGCCTCCTCGTAAGAAAGCTCGGGCAGGAGCTTCTCCTTCTTGTTGGCAAGCTCGACCAGACCCTCAGCGGCATCCTCGGCAGCGAAGACGACGATCTTGCGCATATCGCCCTCGACGTCGTCGATGCGGCCGACCAGATCGGCAGCCTCGGCCTCGGCCATCAGGCCATCGAGCTCACGGAGGCGCATGCCCAGCAGGTCGGACATTTCCTTCTGCTCCATCTTGGGCTTGAGGTCAAGAAGCTTGATGGCGCGCTCGATGTTCGCCATGCGCTCGGCCTTGGCCTCCTCCTCCTTGGAAATAGCAAAGCGACGGCTACGCAGCAGGCGGGCGGCCTTCTGCATCTTGTCCATCAGCTCTTCGTCATCGTAATCAACGGCGGCCTCGACAACCTCGGCCTCCTCCTCGGCGGAAACCTCGTCAGCAGCCTCAACCTCGGCAGCTTCGGTCTCCACGGTCTCGACTGCCTCAACCTCGGCAGCCATGGTCTCGTTCTCGGTCTCGTTCATGATCTCTTCGTTCTCGGACATGAGACTCCTTCTTGGCCCTCTCGGGCATCATCGCCCCATTCGCGGGGCCCGTCGCGCACTCTTTGCGCTTTAAACAATCATGCCTCTCGGCAAAACGTCCATTAGTTTATGGTGTCGCCATCCAATCTAGCTGCAGAATCTATGTGCACACATTAATGCGACATGTGCGACTCGCGACGAGCGTACACCAGCGACGTCGCGAACCCGACCACGGCAATCACAGCCGCCACACGCACGGCAGTTGCAAATCCAATCGCCTGGGCAACGTCGGTCGCAGCGCCAGCCGCGCCGGCAGTCGCCGCAGAACTCGAGAGCAGACCGATAAACAGCGATGGGCCAAACGATGCGGCAATCATGTTCCACGTGTTAAGCAATGCCGTTCCGTGGGGATGCTCAGCGGCAGGCAGCGTCTCCAAGCCGGCCGTTTGCGAGGGGCTCAGTACCAAACCTACTCCGGCATACACCACAACGGTCAGTGCCACGACAACGCCGATGTTCATGCTTGCCGCCGTCATCGAGATGGCAGTCTGCCCCACGGCAATCAGGGCAAAGCCGACCGGCAGCAGCGGCCATGCGCCACGGGCGTCCATCACGCGTCCGCCCACAATCGAGGTCACGGCGTTACAGGCAATCGCCGGCAAAATGAGCAAGCCCGCAACAAGTGCGGTCATGCCGTATGCGCCCTCAAAATAGAGCGGCAACAAAACGCTCATCGAGAACGTCGTCATCATCGACACCACCACAAGCAGGCACGCAGGCCAAAAACGAACGCTCGCCATGGGACGCACGTTAAGCACCGGATGCTCGAGTTTGAGCTGGCGGGCCGCAAACAGGCCGAGCAGCACAATGGCGGCGATAAGCGTCACGATGCCGGCAATCAGATTGGTCGAGAACTCGCCTACGGAATACACAAATGCCGTAATGCCGGCGGCGAGCAAAACAACCGACAGAATATCAAGCGTGGTGTTCGAGCGCTCTCCGACATTCTGAACAAGCTTTACGCCCGCCGCAGCGACCACAATGCCGGCCACCAGCGGCACTACGAACACCGCCCTCCAGCCAAACAACGTGCACATAAGACCGCTGATCACAGGTCCAAACGCCGGCCCTAGCGTAATGCAGGCACCACCCAGGCTCAGATACAGACCGAGCTTCTCGCGCGGGGCGCAAGACAGCACCACGTTCATCATGAGCGGAAACAAGATGCCCGATCCCGCAGCCTGTAAAATACGACTTGGCAGCAAAACGCTAAACGACGGAGCGATCAGACACAGGACTTCGCCGGCGACCATACATCCGCATGCGAAAAACAACAGCTTGCGCGTCGAGAAACGGCCGGACAGGAAGGCCATGATGGCCGTAAAGATCGACGTCACAATCATGTAGCCCGAGACGAGCCACTGCGCCGTGGTGGCACTCACCGAAAAGGCCGCCATAATGTCGTGCAACGCCACGTTAATGATGTTCTCGTTAAACGCGGCAACAAAGGCCGCAATATACATAACGACGAGAAGCGCCGCAGTGGCCGATGGCGTTACTTGAACTTGTTGCTGAGATTTGCTCCCCATGCATTTCCTTCCTCTTGGAACGACAGTCGCATCGCCCCAGAGGAACAGTCCAGGGCGAAAAATGAGCCCTAGACTTACGCCAGACGCCGTACACGACGAGTCTGACAACATGGTCCAACGTCGAAAGATTGTAACGCGGACGCACAGCTTTCCTTCCGCGCTATTATTAAAAGTCCACGAAAGCATGAGACATGAGGAGCCCGCCATGATTAAGCCCATCATGAAATCCGAGTTCTTTTTGCGCCTGCCTTCCGAAGACGCGGGACCCGACGATGCCGCGACCGGGCAGGACCTCCTGGATACACTCCACGAGCATGAGCACGAGTGCGTGGGCCTCGCCGCCAACATGATTGGCGTGCGCAAACGCATCATCTGCGTAAAGGACGGCAACAGGACACTCCTGATGTACAACCCTCAAATTCTTGAGCAGGTCAATGCCTATCAGACGAGCGAAGGATGTCTCTCGCTGATCGGCGAGCGTCCCTGTACCCGCTATCGCCGCATTAAGGTGGAGTATTTGGACGAGAACTTCGTCCACCGCATCAAAAACTTCTCGGGCTACACCGCCGAGATCATCCAGCACGAAATCGACCACTGCAACGGGATTGTTATTTAGTTCCGCCGATTCAAGAAAGCTCCCTGCAGCAAAACAACTGCAGGGAGCTTTTCATAGTGCGGAGTTTCTATCCCCTACGACTGGCGGTAATGGTCAAAGAAGTCGGCGAGGTCTTCGAGGGACTCTTTGAGTACTTCCATGCGCGGCAGGTACACGATGCGGAAGTGGTCGGGCTCAGCCCAGTTGAAGCCGCCGCCGCGCGTGATCAGGATCTTCTTCTCGTGCAGCAGGTCAAGGGCGAACTGCTCGTCATCGGTGATGTTGAACTTCTTCACATCCATCTTGGGGAAGATGTAGAACGCCGCACGCGGCTTAACCACCGAGATGCCATCGATCTTGCTGAGCGCCTCATACACAAAGTTGCGCTGCTCGTAGACACGACCGCCGGGGCGGATGTAGTCGTTAACCGACTGATGGCCGCCGAGCGCCGTCTGGACGATCGACTGGGCCGGCACGTTGGAGCACAGGCGCATGTTAGAGAGCATATTGACGCCCATGATGAAGTCGCTCATGCAGCGCTGGTTGCCCGAAAGCACCATCCAGCCAATGCGATAGCCCGCGATCATATGCGACTTGGACAGACCGCTAAACGTAATGCAAGGCAGGTCGGGGGCGAGCGATGCAATGGAGACGTGCTCGTAGCCGTCCATGCACAGGCGGTCGTAAATCTCGTCGGCAAAAATCATGAGCTGGTGCCTGCGCGCGATCTCGACAATGCCCTCGAGCACCTCACGCGGGTAGACGGAACCCGTGGGGTTGTTGGGGTTGATGATGACGAGGGCCTTGGTCGCGCTCGTGATCTTGGACTCCATATCCTCCAGGTCGGGATACCAATCCGCCTGCTCATCGCACAGATAGTGCACGGGATGACCGCCGGCAAGGGTTGCGCACGCCGTCCAGAGCGGATA
>URTB01000151.1 GCA_900550595.1 uncultured Collinsella sp. | reverse complement strand
TGTGCAGTACCGCTGGATGCGTTTCTTTTCTTGTTCGGTGAGCTGCTGCATGGGGCCTCGACTCTCATCGTTTTTGGGCGATGCGCACATGCTCTTGAGTATAGATGAGTGGAGGGTGTCTGTTGTTCAGACATAGCGGTCAACAGCGTGCTGTTGGCGGTCGTCGTGATCATGAACGTCGTTTTTGGAGCATGGAGCCGCTGTCATGGGGCGAATGACGCGCAAGGGGGCTGTCGCGGGACAGCCTCTCGCTGTTTGTGAGCGCCAGCAAATCGAAGGTGAATGGTTTCCCGAGAAGTGAACGACCTATTCTGGACCTCTGAAGCATTCGCACTTTTGGATGCAAAAACCGCAGGATTTGAGTGATAAAACCGCAGGAATTGGTCTTCCAAAAGTGTCGATGCTTCGGGGGTCCGATTTTACTCGTTCACTTCGCGGAAAAGCATTCACCTTCGTTGCGTGAGGCGACGGATGGAAGGGTGATTATCGTCAAGTAGCTACCTCTGCCTTGTGAATCATCTGAAGCACAAGGCATAATGCATGTGACAAGGGGGCAGTCCCTTTACCGCATTGATCTGAGAGTAGATGTTGATGATTCTATCGTTGGCCCCTATGGAGGGGATTACTGGGCATGTGTTCCGCCGCGTGCATGCGGAGTGCTTTGGTGCGCTCGACTGCTACTACACGCCGTTTTTGCCGCCGCCGCGGGTGGGAAACCGCTTTGGCGGCAAGGCGTTTAAGGAGATCGATCCTGCCAATAACCAGGGGCTCAACGTAGTGCCTCAGCTGATGTCTAAGAACGCGGACGAGTTTGTATGGGCGGCACAGGTGCTCGCCGACATGGGCTACCGCGAGGTCAATCTCAACCTTGGCTGCCCCTCGGGTACGGTTGTTGCCAAGGGTAAAGGATCGGGCTTTCTGCGCAACCTCGACGAGCTCGAGGTGTTCTTGAGCGATGTGTGCGAGCGGTCACCGTTGCCGGTATCGGTCAAGACCAGGCTGGGGCTTGAGAGCGACGACGAATACGAGCGTGTGCTCGATCTGTATTGCCGCATGCCGTTGGCAGAGCTGATCGTGCACCCGCGCGTGCAAAAGGACCGCTATACGGGATCGCCGCGCAAGGAGTTTTACGGCGAGACGCTGGAACGCGCGCCGTTCCCCGTGGCCTATAACGGTGACATTTTCGATCTTGAGGATATGGACGCGCTGGTGGAGGCCTATCCCGGCACGCGCCATGTAATGCTGGGGCGTGGCTTGCTTGCGAATCCCGCGCTCGCTCGCATGGTCAAGGGTGGCCCTGCTGCAACGGCTGCTGAGCTGCAGCGCTTCCACGACACGCTGTTTGCGGCCTATGCAGAAGAGATTGGCGGCAATGCGGTCTTTCGCATGAAGGAGTGGTGGTTCTACGCCAAATGCGCCTTCGCCGACCCCGCTACCGTTCACAAGCTCGTACGCAAGACCAAAAAGGTCGACGAATACCGCGCCGCCGTCGAGCGCGTCTTTCGCGAACAGCCACTTGCGCCCATAGCACGCTTCCACGGCTAGTTAGTCGTTGGGGACGCACTTTAACGACTAGTCATTTAAAAGAACGTCCCGAATGACTATGTTGCAAAATACCGTACGCCAGCATCCAAAGATGTCGAAAAATGTCGACTTTGGATGCTGGCGTACGTCTTTGGGCTCGGTGGATAACTAGGCAATCATTGCATCGATCGTGATGAGCTCCCTGAGTCGCTCTGTGCGTGTCTGCCCATGGCGCTTTGCTTTTGCGTCAAACGCATCAAGAACCGACTCACCCACACGTGCCGATAAAACAATGCTTGGCTCATCAGAGATCGGCGGTCTTCCCAGCTTGATGGTGCGACCCTTCGGCCACTTATCTTTTTCGTATGCCTCCGCGGCTTTCTCCAACTCTCCGGGGGGCAAACCCCATCATCTTTTCGAGCTGCTTAGCGTCCATAGCGCCCCCTATCGATTGACATAATGTCGAGCGCTGGTTCTCGGAATCTCTTTTTGTATACAGTTTTGTAGACAAAAATACAAGCAGTTTATCAAGCTAATTAGCGTGTATTGACTAGTTTTTTCGATAGGAAATGAGCATCGATGGCTTCGATATTTCTTCGCTTTCCAGTCTGGAACATGAGCGCTCATTGAACCTGCAGAGGGGGCACTTTAACAAACTATCGAGATTCTGGTCAGGAGCTTTCACCGGTCTTCGGTGGTGAGAACAGCTCAATTCGCGACACAGTGTGTCGCGAATTGGAGTAGTCGCTGAGTGTTCTTTAACAACTAGTCATTCAAGAAAAGAGTGTCTAAGTGCCAGAATTGCCATTTTGAGTCGTCCCTAACGACTATTCTGGAGGGCTGTGTGCAAAAAAGGGCAAATATGAGTACTGTTGCCATTATGGTTGCATTTATTTTTTTCAAAAATGAGGTCCCTGATGAGATTTAATACCATTAGGCGTCTCTTTTATTGAACATATGGGGAGGAATAACGCCGTCTGCGGGCGCTTGGGGCGTTGAATGATCCCTGAAATGATTAAAATCGCTGTTACTAAACAAGTAGCAGTACTCATATTTGCCATTTTTTGAACACGGTCCTCTAAGGAGCCCTTTCCAGAGATGTCAGATGGCCTCAAACAGCCATAATCCAAAGGTCGTCTCAAACAACCAGTCATTTAAGAACGTCCCCAATGACTACCCATGCAAAAAACTGTACACCAGCATCCAAAGATGTCGAAAAATGTCGATTTTGGATGCTGGTGTACATGTTTGGGTCGTATGGGTTGGGGCCAGCCGACCGCAATAGAACGCTAGAGCAGGTTCTCCTGCGCCCACGCGATGATGTCGCTCGATTCGTAGAGTGGCTTGCCGTCGATGAACAGGCAGGGAACCTGGCGTTTTCCGCCGACGGCGATGAGTGTCTGCTCGGCATCGGTATCGGTCGAGATATTGCGCTCGGGAATGGTCACGCCGTTATCGGCAAGGAAACGCTTGACCTTTATGCAATACGGGCAGCCGGTCATAACGTACAGCGCGAGCTCATGATTAGTAGCCATGGGTCTCCAATCGGTTGAGGTTTTGATTGAAATACCCAAAGCCGCCGCGGTCTATGCGCGCGTCAACGACGACTCGATGGCCTGAACTAGAAACGCCGTGGCTCCGGTGCCGCATGGCTTGTCGTAGTAGTCGATAAAGCGCTGATCGGCGAGGTAGCCGTGGGCGAGCCCCAGATAGGCCTCGTCTTGGGGCTCGCTGCCCCAGTTGAGAGCTATCCAGCGGTGATGCATCGCGACGAGCTTGCGAGCCTCGCTTCCATCCGCATCGCCGTCGCCCATGGCAATCGAGAGCTGACCCAGAATAGCGCGTTCAAGTTCCTTCATGTCGTTCCATGTCTGAGGATTCATGTCCAGTAACGTTTCGTTTGCTGCATCGATAGCCTCATCGCCATAGCGCGACCGCGCCTCGGCACCGTAGCGCTCCTCGTTTTCCTGCACGGTGTGCCAGCGCTCCAGCTGTGGCAGCACGGCTCCCATGAGCGAGACGGCTTCGTCGAGCGACATACCGGTGTTTTGTGCCAGCCGCGGGGCACAATCTTCAATCATCGCCTCCATGGTGGTGTCGTAGGTGTACTTACCGTGGTCGTAGCACCACTTGCAGTAATGGTCGGTCGTGGCGCCCGTGGCGTCGGTGCCGCAGTCGTCGGGCGTGAGTATCATGCCGCAGCTCTGGCAATAGCGCTCGGGCATTTCGAGCAGATGAGACAGGGGCTCGCCGGTCACGGCGGCGATGAGCTTCATCATGTCGATGCCCGGTGTTACCTCGCCGCGTTCCCAACGGCTGACGGCTTGGCGTGTGACGAAGAGCTTGGTGGCGAGCTGCTCCTGGGTAAGGTGATGGACGCGACGGACAGCAATGAGCTTTTCTGCAAAGGCCATAGCGGTTCCTTTCTGCTGGTTGATGGCTTAAGCATACGCGGCAGCAGGTGCCCTTCCAAGCAACCGTTGGTTGCACGACGGGGAACCGCGGCGAAGAATTGCGCGCAACGCCCCACACCTCCATGCCGTACAATGACCGGCATGGAACCTATTGCACACATACATAC
>URTB01000150.1 GCA_900550595.1 uncultured Collinsella sp. | reverse complement strand
GAGGTGCCGTATGCATTGCGGATGTCCATCGGTTACGCGCGGGTCGGCGATAGTGTTGATACCTGGCAAGACTTACTTCGCGCTGCCGATGCGGAGCTCTACCGCGTCAAGGCCGAGAAAAAGAAAGCCGGCGTCCAGATACGCTAGAAAAAAGGGGCGAACGCTAGTGTGCGTGGTGGCCCTCGGCTCACCGATGTACTCCATTAAGCTAAAGTATGTGAATCACCTCTGCTAAATAAGGGCAGTTCGTTAGGCCTTTTTGGGCCTGTTGACGATGATGATGCCGCTGCAGACCAAGAGCAGGGCAACAAGTACGGTAACGGGGCTCGTGCCAGCGCCCTCGCCGAGCAGCAGTGCGCTCAACAGCACGCCAAAGACCGGGTTCATAAACCCAAAGACCGAGACGCGGCTGACGGGGTTGACGGCAAGCAGACGCGACCACAGCGAGTACGCGACGGCGGAGATAAGCGCCATGTAGATGATGAGCGCGATGGCGGGGACAATCGCCGTGGGGGAGAGCGCGCCGCCCATCAAAAAGCCGATGGCGGTGAGGACAAGGCCGCCGACCAAGAACTGCCACCCGGCGAGCAAGACGCCGTCATGCTCGCGCGAGAAGATGCCAATGAGACAGGTCGATAGGGCGCCTGCAACAGTGGAAGCCAAGATAAAGCCCTCGCCGTCGAGCGTAAAGCCAAAGGTGCCGTCCGCGCCCGAAAGGTTGACGAGCGCGACGCCGGCAAAGCCCAACACACAGCCAAGCACCTTGGCCGCATCGAGCTTTTCGGTGCGAAACGCCAGGGCGGCAAAGAGGATGGCTAGGAAGTTGGCGCTGGCCTCGATGATGGAGCTCGACATGGCACTGGCGCGCGAGAGTCCCAGGTAGAAAAAGAAGTACTGCCCGATAGTCTGGAAGAGCGACAAGACAAAGATGGGCTTGATGTCGCGAGCCTGTGGAACGAGTGGACGGCGCTGGGCTGCGCTCATCCCAACGATAACCAGGGCACCGGCAAGCGTAAAGCGCAAACCTGCAAAGAGCAGCTGTGAGGCGCCATCGTGCGCGGGGATGCCAAAGAGTCCGTAACCGATCTTGATGCAGGGGAAAGCCGACCCCCAGAGCGCACAGCAGACGAGGCAACCCAGGATGAGTCCGGGCAGGGTGGCGAGATACGGCTTGCGGCTTTCCATGATGTCCTTCCTGTATGCGTGAAGCAAAAAAGAACCCGCCACCGGGTGTGCCGGTGGCGGGTGTTGTTACCCGAGGGGATTGTACCCGATGGGACGCATTAAGCGAAGTAGGCCACGCCGCTCTCAAAGATCGGCATGAACTTATCGCCAGGGACATGCTCGGGCACGTTGCGGTACAGGTTGTCGCCGCGACGCTCGGCATGGCCCATCTTGCCCAGAACGCGGCCGTCGGGGCTCGTGATGCCCTCGATGGCGAGTGCGGAGCCGTTGGGGTTGACGGAAAGATCCATGCTGGGCTTGCCGTTCTCGCCCACGTACTGCGTGGCGACCTGGCCGTTGGCGATGAGCTGGGCGAGCACCTCGTCGTTGGCGACAAAGCGACCCTCGCCGTGGCTGATGGCGACGGTGTAGGGGTCGTCCAGGCTGCACTGCGACAGCCACGGGGACAGGTTGGACGAGATACGGGTGCGCACCAGACGGCTCTGATGGCGACCGATGGTGTTGAACGTCAGCGTGGGCGCATCGGGCGTGGCGTCGACGATGTCGCCGTAGGGCACCAGACCGAGCTTGATCAGGGCCTGGAAGCCGTTGCAGATGCCCAGCATCAGGCCGTCGCGGGCCTTGAGCAGGTCGCGGACTGCCTCGGTGACCTCGGGAGCGCGGAAGAACGCCGTGATGAACTTGGCGGAGCCATCGGGCTCGTCGCCGCCCGAGAAGCCGCCGGGGATCATGACGATCTGGCTTGCACGGATGCGGCGGGCAAGCTCGTGGGTGCTTTCGGCGACGGCCTCGGGCGTGAGGTTGTTGATCACGAAGGTGTCGGCCTCGGCGCCGGCGGCGCGGAAGGCACGAGCGCTATCGTACTCGCAGTTGTTGCCGGGGAACACGGGGATTACCACGCGCGGGCGGGCGATCTTGGCGCCGCTGTACACGTGGATATCCTTGGCACGGAAGTCGATGGTCTCGACCTTGGCAGTCTCGCCGGCGCTGCGGTAGGCAAAGACGCCCTCGATGCCGCTCTCCCAGGCCTCCTGGAGCTCGGAGAGCTCGATGACCTCGGAGCCGGTATCGATGACATAGCCCTCGACGGTGGTGCCCAGGGGCTCGACGACAACGCCGTCGGCGACCTCGGGCAGCTCGGCATCCTCGGCGAGCTCGACGATAAAGCTGCCGTAGAGCGGGGTGAAGAGGCTCTCCACGTCCACGTCCTCGGCAAGCTCGATACCGATCTGGTTGCCGACGCACATCTTAAAGAGGCTCTCGGCGCCGCAGCCGTAGCCGGGCGTGGAGACGGCCAGGGCGTCGCCGGCGGCGGTGAGCGCCTCGACGGCGTCAAATGCGGCGAGCAGCTGCTGGGCGTCGGGGCGGTAGTCCTGGCCATAGGTGGCGGGGGCGATGCGGACGACGCGGTGCGTGAGGCCCTTGAACTCGGGGGAGACAGCGCGGGCCGCCTTGCCCACGGCCACGGCGAAGCTGATGAGGGTCGGCGGAACGTTGAGCTCGCCGGCCTCGTCCTCAAACGAGCCACTCATGGAATCCTTACCGCCGATGGCGCCGGCACCCAGGTCGACTTGGGCCATAAGGGCGCCCAAGACGGCTGCCATGGGCTTGCCCCAGCGCTCGGCCTCGGTGCGCAGACGCTCGAAGTACTCCTGGAAGGAGAGGTAGGCGCGCTTGTGCTCAAAGCCTGCGGCCACGAGCTTGGCGATGGACTCGACCACGGACAGGTAGGCGCCCGCAAACTGGTCGGCCTCCATCAGATAGGGGTTAAAGCCCCATGCCATAGCGCTCGCCGTGGTGGTCTCACCGTCCACGGGGAACTTGGCGACCATGGCAGAGCTCGGGGTGAGCTGCGTCTTGCCGCCAAAGGGCATGAGCACGGTCGCGGCGCCGATGGTGGAGTCGAAGCGCTCGGAAAGGCCCTTGTTGGAGGCGACGTTAAGATCGGTGACGAGCGAGGTCATGCGCTCGGCAAGCGTGGTGCCGGCCCAGCTGGGCTGCCACACGCTGCGGGCGCAGACGTGGGCGACCTGGTGCTTGGGCGCACCGTTGGAGTTGAGGAACTCGCGGGACAGATCGACGATGGCGACGCCATTCCATGCCATGCGCATGCGCGGCTCGGCGGTAACCTCGGCGATGACGGTTGCCTCCAGGTTCTCCTCGGCGGCGTAGCCCATGAACTCCTCGACGTCACCGTCGGCGACGGCGCAGGCCATGCGCTCCTGGGACTCAGAGATAGCGAGCTCGGTGCCGTCCAAGCCGTCGTACTTCTTGGTCACGGTATCAAGGTCGACATACAGGCCATCGGCAAGCTCGCCCACGGCGACCGAGACGCCGCCGGCGCCAAAGTCGTTGCAGCGCTTGATCAGACGGCAGGCATCGCCGCGGCGGAACAGACGCTGCAGCTTGCGCTCGACCGGGGCGTTGCCCTTCTGGACTTCGGCACCCGAGGTCTCGATTGACTCGGTGTTCTGGGTCTTGGAGGAGCCGGTGGCACCACCGATGCCGTCACGGCCGGTGCGGCCGCCCAGCAGGATGATCTTGTCGGTGGGGGCGGGGCACTCGCGGCGCACGTGGTTTGCCGGGGTAGCGCCCACAACGGCGCCGACCTCCATGCGCTTGGCCACGTAGCCGGGGTGATAGAGCTCGTTGACCTGGCCGGTGGCAAGGCCGATCTGGTTGCCGTAGCTGGAGTAGCCGGCGGCAGCGGTGGTTACGAGCTTGCGCTGCGGCAGCTTGCCCTCGAGCGTCTTGGACACGGGGACGGTGGGGTCTCCGGCGCCGGTGACGCGCATGGCCTGGTACACGTAGCTGCGGCCCGAGAGCGGGTCGCGGATGGCGCCGCCCACGCAGGTGGCGGCACCGCCGAAGGGCTCGATCTCGGTCGGGTGGTTGTGGGTCTCGTTCTTAAACAGGAACA
>URTB01000149.1 GCA_900550595.1 uncultured Collinsella sp. | reverse complement strand
TGTCGATGTTTGCCGCCGTGGGCACGAGCGTGGCCATGGGCAACGCGCAGGACACCGTGAAGGCCGCGGCGACCTATGTGACGACCGCCGTGGACGACGACGGGATCTATAACGCTGCGAAGCACTTTGGGCTGCTTTAGCTGCGGCTTGGCACTTGGGGACGTTCCTTTTCTGCCGGCAGCTGGGGACACTCCCTGCGCGTTGCGTGCCGTGTCGCCCTGCTTGCTCCGCGCATTTTGTGAAACACGGTTAACTTTTTAGACAACGTAGTAAGACATGGGCAACTTTTGCGGTAAAGTAAATCAAGCAAAAGTATCCAAAGGCTAACTAGAAGCCATCGCGAAAGGCGGCCCATGGCCCTGCGTGAATCTGGAGAAGACTATCTCGAATCTATTTATGTGCTCTCGGAGCGCCAGGGCATCGTTCGATCGATTGACGTCGCCGAATACCTGGGCGTTACCAAGGCAAGCGTCTCTAAAGCCATGGCGGCCTTGGAGAGCAGCGGCTACGTGGAGATGGGCAAACGCGACGTACATCTGACGGAACGCGGTCTTGAGGTTGCCCGTCAAATGTGGGAGCGCCATTGCTTTTTTGTAGGGCTGCTAGAGGATGCGGGCGTAGCGCCCGAGGTTGCCTTGCAAGAGGGGTGTCACATGGAGCACTGCCTGAGCGAGGAGAGCTTTGAGAAGCTAAGGGCAATGCTGGGACGGGAAGATGCGGCCGGCGCAACAACGGAAGCCTAATTGACCCCCAGGAGCGCGGAGTTCGCGCAAAGCGCGAACCAGCGATCGGGACCAGCGGCCCTTTCGGCCAAGTCTATTTCAGCAAAGGAACCCCGCCAGCAAGCGATGCCCAAGAACCATCAGCAACGTTACCGCAGGCCGGGGCCGGGCTTGGTTTTGAAAACATTCCGCAGACCAGAAGTGCCCCCGTTCGTAGCTCCGAAGGAGCAGAATGGGGGCACTTCATTGGTCGAGGACGTTTTCAAAACCAAGCCCGGCCCCGGCCGGAGGGACCACGTATGCTACAGGTTCTTGACACCCATCGCGCGCATGGCGTTCAGGATGGCGATGATCGCCACGCCCACGTCGCCAAAGACGGCGAGCCACATATTGGCGATGCCCAGCGCCGCGAGCACCAGAATCAGCAACTTAATGCCCAGCGCAAAGATGATGTTCTGCCAAACAATCGTCATGGTCTTGCGCGCCACGCGGATCGCGCGGGAAATGTTGGAAGGCTTGTCGTCCATCAGCACGACGTCGGCAGCCTCAATTGCGGCGTCGGAACCCATGGCGCCCATGGCAATGCCAATGTCTGCGCGGGTGAGCACGGGTGCGTCGTTGATTCCGTCACCGACAAAGGCGAGCTTGCCCTTGCTCGATTCGACTGCCAGCAATGCCTCGACGCGCTCGACCTTATCGCCTGGCATGAGCTGCGCGTGGAACTCGTCGAGCCCCAGCTGCTTGGCCACAGACGCTGCAACCTCCTCACGGTCGCCCGTGAGCATGACGGTGCGTTTGACGCCGGCAGTGTGCAAGTCGCGAATCGCCTGCTTGGCATCGGCCTTTATGGTGTCGGCAATTACGATATGGCCGGTGTACGTGTCATCGACCAGTACATGGAGGATCGTACCGACGACCTCGCAATTGGGGGCGTCGATACCGGCCGCAGCAAGCATCTTGGCATTGCCGACGATGACGCGCTTGCCGTCGATATTCGCCGTCACGCCATGGCCCGCGTCATTGGTGGAGTCGCTTACGCGTTTGGGATCGAGCTCGCCCTGGAAGGCGGTGCGTACCGACTGCGCGATGGGGTGATCGGAAAACGACTCGGCAAGGGCCGCGACCTCAAGCAGTGACTGCTCGGTATAGCCGGTCTCGGGGTGTACCGCCACGACCGAAAACGTGCCGTTGGTGAGCGTGCCGGTCTTGTCAAAGACGACGGTATCCACATCGGCGAGCGTCTCGAGGTAGTTGGAGCCCTTGATGAGAACTCCCAGCTTGGACGCGCCGCCGATGCCACCAAAGAAGCTGAGCGGGACGCTGATCACGAGCGCGCACGGGCAGCTGACGACCAGGAAGGTCAGGCCGCGCAGGATCCAGTCGGACCAGGCGCCGGTGACCAAGCCGCCGCCGAGCGCGAGTACCGCGGCCGCGCCGGTGACGGCGGGCGTGTAGACGCGGGCGAAGCGCGTGATGAAGTTCTCGGTACGCGCCTTCTTTTCGCTGGCGTTTTCTACGAGCTCCAGGACGCGCGCGACGGTGGACTCGCCAAATGGCTTGGTGGTGCGCACGTGGATGAGACCCGTCATGTTGATGCAGCCGCTGATGATATCGTCTCCGGTTTTGGCCGGGCGGGGGACCGACTCGCCGGTAAGGGCGGCGGTATCGAGCTGCGTCTCGCCTTCGACGATGACGCCGTCGATGGGCACGCGCTCGCCGGGCTTGACGACGATGACGGTGCCGACGGCGATGTCATCGGGAAAGACCTGCTCGAGTGTGCCGTCGGGTTGCTCGACGTTGGCATAATCGGGTGCGATGTCCATCATGGCGCTGATCGACTTGCGGCTCTTGCCCACGGCGTATGCCTGGAACAGCTCGCCGACCTGGTAGAACAGCATGACAGCGGCGCCTTCGGCCATGTGCGGATCGGTATCGGGGAAGAGCACCATGGCAAACGCGCCGATGGTCGCGACGGCCATGAGGAAGCTTTCGTCGAAGGCCTTGCCGCGGCGGATGTTGTTGTATGCCTTTTGGAGCACGTCGTAGCCGGCAATTAAAAACGGCACGAGGAACAGCACGAAACTGGCGTAGACGTTGCCGGGCTCCCCAAATGCGATAGTGAGAGGTCCGAGCTCGTCGAGGGCATAAACAACGGCAAAAATGCCTAGCGCTACCAGGATACGGTTGCGCTTATGCTCAAGGGACTCTTTCTTCTTACGCTTCTTCTTTTTCTTCTTGGGATCGGCGGTTGCCATGATTCAATCCTCCCATTTGAATGTATGAACACTCGCTCATATAAAATCGTGGATAAAGGCCGCGGCAAGCGCGGCCTTGCGGGTCAGCGTATGCGCAGGCTAGAGAATGATCTCGCAGTCCGGCTCGGCGTCGGCGGTAAACTCCACGACGCGGTCGAGGACCTCTTCGAACTCGGCGTCGTCGGCCTCGAGCGTCAGCTTTTGTGTCATAAAGTTGACCGAAACGGATTTGACGCCCTCGAGCTTGGCAAGTTCGTCCTGAAGTTTGCGCGCGCAGTTGGCGCAGTCGATCTCGTCGAGCTTGAACTGCTTTTTCATGGTGGGTCCTTTCCCTGTTTTTGCGGCTTGGGTGCAGGCCGCGCTGGTACCGTGGTTGGTCGCTATTCGCAAATGTGGCTCATGCCTTGGTTGAGCATGGTATAGACATGGTCGTCGGCAAGCGAGTAGAGGATATTGCGGCCGTCGCGGCGGAATTTAACCAGGTGCGACTGCTTGAGCGTGCGCAGCTGGTGCGACACCGCAGACTGCGAGGTCGTGGTCGCTTCGGCGATGTCTGCCACGCAGAGTTCGCGGCCCATGAGGGCGTAGAGGATCTTGATACGCGTGGTGTCGCTGAAGACCTTGAACAGGTCGGCGAGGTCGTACAGCAGCTCCTCGTCGGGAAGGTCCTCGGGCGAGCAGGTGGTGGGGACGTCGGGCACGATGGTGGCGTCGATGCCGGACTTTATTTCATCAGAAGGATCGCTCATTGCAATATCCTTTCATATGAACATGCGCTCATATAACTTACTTCCGAGTATATGAGCTCATGTTCATATGTCAATATAATTCGCGAATTTTTTGCTATCGAATGCCCTGGTGGCGGCTAAAGGCATCGATGATCGCGGATAAGGCCGCCGATGCCAACGTGGGTACCTTAGCGACGTGCAAAAACGGGCCGATGTCCACTTGGATATCGGTCCGCATTGCGTTGCTTGAGAGGGGCGTCTCGGCGTGTCGCTATTGCGTGGGGCGCTATCGTCTGGCGGGTATCGCTCGCAAATGGCGCCTCTGCTTGGCAACCTACTTGGCAAATAGGTTCTTGAGGTTGAACTCGGCCTGGACGGTACGGAGCATGAGGTCGGTGTCGTCGAGGCCCAGGTGCTGCTCGTTGGCGTCGGCGG
>URTB01000148.1 GCA_900550595.1 uncultured Collinsella sp. | reverse complement strand
TCGTCGACCGTCAGACTGTGACCGACCAGCGACGCGAGTGCCTCGGCATCGTCGCCGGTAATGACGATGGGCACGCTGCCCTCCCCCGCGGCCTTGGTCGCGCGCATCTCGGCGAGCACCATGTCGAGCATGCCGTCGATGCGGGCCACCTCGCCCAGAACCACGCCCGAGCGCATGGCCTCACGCGTGTTGCGACCAATCACATGCGTTGGCGCCGAAGGCTCAACCTGCGGCAGGCGCGCCGCAGCGGCCGAAAGCGACCGGGCACCGAGCGCCAGACCCGGCGCGATGACGCCGCCCACAAAGGTTCCGCGCGCATCGATGACCTCAATATTGGTCGTAGTGCCCAGGTCGATCACGATGCACGGAGAGCCGTAGACGGCACGGGCCGCCACGGCATCGGCGATGCGGTCGGGGCCGATCTCGGCCGGGTCGTCGTAGTGGACGGGCATGCCAGTCTTGAGGCCCGGCCCCACGGTGAGCACGCGCCCCGTGCAGGTGCGGGAAAGCGCCACTTTCCACGGGCGCTCGAGCGCCGGCACCACGCAACTCAGCACTGCGCCCGCGGGAACGAGCACACCCGGCACGCCCGCATCGGCTGACAGCGCGCCCATGACCTGCGCGAGCCTCATGCGAGCCTCATCGGCCGTGATGCTCGACGGCGTCGTGATCTCGCACGTCGCAAGCGGACATTCCTGCGCCGCAGCCGAATCCTCGGCAAACAGACCAAAGCGAATGAACGTGTTACCCACGTCGACCGTCAATATATATGCGCACCCATTAAGCATCGTCGGCGCTCCTTTCGTCTGCCCAGCAGTATATCGCCTACCTAAACCAGTCATCCCAAAATGACTAGCTTGCGGCTATACTGGTGCGCGGTCGCGCGCGAGCTCACGCGGCGGCCCTTGGTAACCCGACTTCCCGCGCCGTATCCGTAGCGGCGCTCCCGGGGGAAGCGGATATACGCAAAGGAGTTCTATATGAGCAATCCCTCGAACCGCGCCTCGATGCGCGGGCAACTCACGCTGCGCGGCGTCGTCATCGGCGTCCTTGGCTGCGTGATCATCACGGCAAGCTCGGCCTACACCGCCCTCAAGATGGGCGCACTCCCCTGGCCGATCGTCTTCGCTGCCGTCATCTCGCTGTTCTTCCTTAAGCTCATGGGCAACGCCAGTCTCAACGAGGCAAACGTCACCCACACCATCATGTCCGCAGGCGCCATGGTCGCCGGCGGCCTGGCGTTTACCATCCCGGGCGCCTGGATGCTGGGCTATGCCGACCAGATCAGCTGGCTCGACATGTTTATCGTGGCGCTCGCCGGCACCATCCTGGGCCTGCTGGCCACCGCGCTCATCCACCGTCACTTTATCGTGGACGCCGCGCTTGAGTTCCCCACCGGCAACGCCGCAGCTCAGACCCTGCGCGCGACCGAGGCCGGCGGCAAGACCGGCAAGCAGCTCTTTGGCTCCATGGCCATCGCCGGCATCTACAGCGTGCTGCGCGATGCTCTGGGCATTGTGCCCAGTATGCTGTGCACGCTCAACATCCCTGGCGTGACCTTTGCCATCTACAACTCGCCCATGCTGCTCTCCGTCGGCTTCCTTGTGGGCTTCGCCCCGGTCGCGTTCTGGTTTGCCGGCGCGCTGCTGGGCAATTTTGGCATCATCGTGGGCGGCACCGCTGCCGGTCTGTTTGACGTTATGACCGCACAGGGCATTGTTAAGTCCCTGGGTATGGGCCTCATGATGGGCTTTGGCGTTGCCGTTGTCCTCAAGGACATCTTGCCGCAGGTCGCCGGTATCGTCCGCGGCCTCGCCGCCGACAGCTCCACCGACACCGACGAGCAGTCGCTCATCTCGGGCTCCCTTAAGCTCGACGCCGGCATCATCGGCCTGGGCGCTGCCGCCATCGCCGTGATCGTAGCCATCGCGCTCGACCTTGGTCCCGTCCCGGCTGTCATCGTCACGCTGTTCACCTTTGTCACCACCATCATGAGCGCACAGAGCTGCGGCCAGACGGGCATCGACCCCATGGAGATCTTTGGCCTCATCGTTATGCTCATCGTGGCTGCCTTCGCACAGATCGCTCAGGTCAAGCTGTTCTTTATCGCCGGCATCGTAGCCGTGGCGTGCGGCCTTGCGGGCGACGTCATGAACGACTTTAAGGCCGGCGCCGTGCTGGGCACCAACCCGCGTGCGCAATGGATCGGCCAAGCCATTGGCGGCATCGTGGGCGCCCTGGTCGCCGCAGCCGTCATGGTCGCGCTCGTCACCGCCTATGGCCCGGACGCCTTTGGCCCCGACAAGAGCTTTGTTGCCGCGCAGGCAAGCGTCGTCGCCACCATGGTCTCGGGCATCCCGAGCGTGCCGTGGTTCGTTGGCGGCTTTATCGCCGGCATCGTCATGTACTGGCTCGGCATTCCGGCCATGATGATCGGCCTGGGCGTGTACCTGCCGTTCTACATGTCACTCACGGCATTCCTGGGCTCCTGCGTCAAGCTCGCCTACGACAAGTGGTCCGCCCACCGCGACGCCACCGCTGGTCTTTCTGACGAGGAGAGGGCTGCCAAGGACGCCGCCTTCCAGGAGCAGGGCCTGGTTGTCGCCAGCGGCCTGCTCGGCGGCGAGTCCATCGTCGGCGTTATCCTGGCGTTTGTCTCCGTGGGTCTGAGCCTGCTGGGCTAAGTCGAGCAGCTGCTCGACAGCAACCATATTGCCTACGATTTGCCCGGTCGGTAGCTTTCGCGGCTACCGACCGGACTTTTTGATATCGAAACAAAGAAAGGCCAGCGCGCTGCGTTTAACAGCGCGCCGGCCTTATCGGTTAAGCCATCGAAGCGCTCCTGCTATGAACCGAAGTTCGTTGCAGAATCTACGCTCGAAACGCTACATCTGCTTGCGACGACGATCGCCCAGCGTCACGCCCGCAGCCACGAGCGTAATACCGCCGATAACGAAGACCTCGCCCGCAAGCGCGGAGTCATCACCGGTCTGGGCGAGCGCGGCAGGCGCAGCCTGTTTCTTGGCAACGGGGGCCTTTGCAGCAGCCTGCGCAACCTGAGGCTTGGCCTGCGGCTCGGCCTTGGGATGATACTTGTCGTACTCGGCCTGAGCGGCAGCCAAGGCATCCTTGGCATCTCCGAGCTCGGCCAGTGCAGCGGCATAGGCGTCGTTGGCGTCGGACAGCTTGGCATCGGCATCGCTCAGGGCAGCCTTGAGACCAGCGGCAGCATCGACGGCAGCCTTATAGCGAGCGTAGGCAGCGTTCAGCTTGACCAGCTTCTCGTTGCCCGTCGTGCCCGCGGCAAGGGATGCCTTGTGGTCGACAGCCTCAAGATCGGCCTTGAGTGCCTCATCGTTGGCAAGCTCGGCCTTGGCCTTGACGATATCGAGGTTCGCATCGACGACGGCTTCGTTGGCGGCCTCGAGCTGCTTCTGGGCATCGGCGACACCGGCGACGGCAGCGTCATAGGCGGCCTTGGCGTCGTCGACCGCCTTCTGGGCACCGGCGAAGCGCTCGAAGGCCTTGTTTGCGGTGGCAAGCTCGTCCTCGGCGGCCTTGACCTTCGCCTGTGCGTCGGACAGGGCCTGCGTCTTGGCGGCAACTGCCTGCTTGGCGTCCGAAAGAGCGGTCGCGGCTTGCGTATCTGCGGTCTGGGCCTTGTCAACGCCAGCCTGGGCAGTGTCGTCGGCCTTCTTGGCATCGTCAAGCGTGCCCTGCTTGTTCGCAAGATCCGTCTTGGCGGCCTCGCGCTTGGCGGTAAGATCCTTGACCGAAGCAGTGGCGTTGTCATACGCCTCATTGGCCTGATCGGATTTTGCCTTGGCGGCCTCGCGGGCGCTGCGAGCCTTCGCCTTGTGAGCAGCGGCCTCGGCTGCCTTCGTCTTGCTGTCAGCAAGCGTAGCGTTTGCCTTATCGAGAGCTGCCTGGGCAGTAGCGGCCTTGCTCTTGGCGGCATCGAGGTTCTGCTTGAGGGACTCGATGTCGATTCCGCCGAGCGCGTCCTTCGCGGCGTCGTATGCCGTCTTCGCGGCGGCGGTGCCGGACTTAGCCTTCTCGTACTCGCCCTTGGCGGTGTTCATGTTCACATCTGCTGCGGTGAAAGCGTCCTGGGCGGCATCCTGCCCGTTTACAGCTGCGAAGTAAGCTTCCCTAGTAGTTCCAAAGTTCTTCTGCGCCTCGGCGAGCTT
>URTB01000147.1 GCA_900550595.1 uncultured Collinsella sp. | reverse complement strand
CCGACGCGCTCGATGCGGCCGACCTCTCCCCCGCCGATGCGTTTGAGCAGGGCATTGTGCCCGTACTCGACGAGGTCTGCCGCGCCGTCGACCACGAGCGCGTCGACCCGTGGATTCTCGCTGGAACGACTGTCGCCGTCGGCAACATCTCCGAGCTTGCCCTGGCCGCCCAAGTTGGTGCCACGGCCGAGATTCGCTCCTGTCTGCCCGTGCACAACACGCCTTGTATGGAGGCACTTGCCGAGCGCGGGGCTGGGGCGTTTTGGCTCTCACCCGAGATCACGCTCGACGAGATTATCTCGCTTGGCACCTCCGCGCCCGCAGCCCTGGGCATCACCGTTTTCGGCCGCCCGCGCGTTATGACGAGCGAGCACTGCATCCTGCAGGTGGCCAATGGCTGCATCCACGATTGCGCCAACTGCCGCCTGCGCGCCCGCAAGCTGTCGCTCAAGAATATCGATGGCAAGGTCATGCCGGTGCGTACCGATGTCCACGGCCGCTCGCGCCTGTACGACGCCTACCCCATCGACCTCACACCGCAAGTTCCGCAGCTGCTCGATGCCGGCGTGCGTCGTCTCATGGTCGACGGAACCTTGCTCGAGGCCGATGAGATTGGCCGCGCCGTCGCTCGCGTCCGTCGCGCCGTCGAGGCGGCGCAAGCAGGCCGCAAGCCCGCCGCCCGCCTGCGCGGCGCCACCTCAGGCTGCATGTTTGTGGGAATTAGCTAACCGAAAGGCTTTCACGTGAACGAAGAACCTCAAGTCCTCTACTGCGACGCCTGGCTCATGGCCATCGACAAGCCCGCCGGCATGATCGTCCACGGTGACGGCACCGGCGAGCGCACACTTACCGACTACGCCAGCGACCTTTTGCTGGCGATGGGCGACGGCTTTGCCGCAACCGACATGCAACCGCTCAACCGCTTGGACCGCAACACTACCGGCGTGGTGCTGTTCTCGCTCGACAAGCAGACGCAACCCGCTTTTGACCAGATGGTCATCGACCACGCGTTCGAAAAGCACTATCTGGCGCTCGCCGAGGGCAAAATCGACTGGAACGAGAAGCTCATCGACAAGCCCATCGCCCGCGACCGCCACGACAGCCGCAAGATGCGCGTCGGCGCCAGCGGCAAGCCGTCTCAGACGCGCGTCAAGGTGCTCAAGCGCCTTAAGAGCCGCCGAGGCCTGCCCACGCGTTCGTATATCGATGTCGAGCTGCTCACCGGCCGCAAGCATCAGATTCGCGTCCATCTGGCCAGCGAGCACCATCCGCTGGTGGGCGACGACCTGTACGGAACGCCGCGCCCATGCGGATTGATGCTCCACGCCCACAGCGTGTCCTTTACGCATCCCGTTACCGGCGAGCACATCCACATCGAAGCCCCATGCCCCTGGGAGCCCTAAAACCTGCCAAAAAGGGACAGGTTTATTTTGGCAGGTTTTATCTGGGCAAACGTCAAAACCGCCACAAAGGTTCCCGCCCCTTTGTGGCGGTTTTGCCGCAATGGCTCAGCCGCGGTCCCAAAACGTCTCGATCTGTAACAGTTGGAGTCTATTTTCCGGTCTACCTGTTACAGATCGAGACATTCGAATCCTCCTCAAGGGAAAATCTCGATCTGTAACAGTAACTCGGCAAAATCCATCCCAGATGTTACAGATTGAGAAAAAGGAACAGCGCGGTTCGGAAGTATCTCAATCTGTAACACCTAGCCCATTTTTAACGGTCCAGTTGTTACAGACTTAGACAAACCGGCAGACAACGAAAGCGGCAACGCCCGTGATGGACGTTGCCGCTTTTCTATTGAGAAAACTACTCGGTTTTCGTTACTAACCACCACAATGGGGACAGGCACCTTTGTGGTAGTTTGGGCCTTAGCCTGCCCCTACTTGCTAGACCGTGATGACGTTGTCCATTGCCCGGTACTTGGCGGGGACCTCGCCTGCGGTAATAATCGTTGCGTCACGGAAGTCTGCGAACTTGACGGGCGCCACCATGCCAAATTTACTGGCGTCCGAGATTACGAAGCGTTTGGCCGTATGGCGCATCGAGATGCGCTTTACTTGCGCTTCCTCGATATCGGGCGCCGTGAAGCCCTGCTCGGCGGCAATGCCGTTTGAACCCCAAAAGCCACAATTGAAGTTGTAACGGTCCAGGGTTGCCAAAGCATCGGGGCCAACGAGTGCCTCGGTCTCGGGCTTGAGCTCGCCGCCCAACACCACGGTGCGCATGCCGCGCAAAGCGAGGTGCTGAGCATGGAGCACGGAATCGGTCACATAGGTGACATCTTCAAGGTGTGGAAGATGCTCGATGAGCTTGAGCGTCGTCGAGCCTGAGTCGATGTATACAAAGCTCTCGGGCTCCACAAGCGCCGCCGCACGGGCACAGATACGCTCCTTGTCGTCGTTATGGAGGTCGCTTCGCTCATTAAGTGTTAGGTCGCGCGTCACGTGCGCGCGCTCAAGACTCGTCGCTCCGCCGTGGACCTTGGCGATGCGGTGTGCACGATCGAGCGTCTGCAGGTCGCGCCGAATGGTAGACGCCGTCACACCCAAGGCCTCAGCAAGCTCTGGCACAGTAACCGAGCCAGCCTGCTGCACCATCGACACAATCGCATTGAGCCTATCTTCCGCTAGCATCGCTTACTCCTCCTCGGGGTACACGACTCCCCAGTCGGCGCGAAGCTTGGTCATAAGCTCCATAACATCAGAAGCATAATCCAGCAGCTCGCGCTTGGAGTCATCGCCGGCAACGGCCTTCTCAAGATCGGCCATCTCATAGCAAAGGGCGTAAGCCTCGGTGCCGGCGTGGACCTCCTCGCGGTGACCGTCCGCAGTCCACACGATGGTCGCGTGATCGGCACGCGGATACTCATTGACCTCGATATAGCACTTGTCAAAGCTAATGACCGAGCGCTTGGGCTGCTTGGAGTGAAGCGTAAGGCTAACAACACCCAGCTGCTGCTCGGCATTACGGCAGACGATGCCGCCCGCAACGTCGACACCGGTCTCACAGGTGTTGCCCAGCGAGACAACCTCAGCGGGCTGGCTCGCCATAAAGAGGCGCATGACGGACAGAGCATACACGCCAATATCGAGCATGGCACCGCCAGCAAGGTTGCGATTGTAGAAGCGGTTGGTCAGGTCGCCGTACTCCTTGTAGCTGCCAAAGTTGAGTTGGGCGAGGTTCATGCGGCCAAACTCACCGGCATCCATGCGGCGGCGCAGCTCCTGATACAAGGGCATGTGAAGCACCGTGGTGGCGTCCATGAGGACCACGTTATGCTCGTCGGACATGGCGCGGGCCTCGTCAAGCTCGGCGGAATTGAGGGTAATGGCCTTTTCGCAGAGCACGTGCTTGCCAGCTGCCAGGGCCGCACGCAGATAGGTGATATGCGTGTTATGCGGGGTGGTGATATAGATCGCGTCGATGTTAGGGTCGGCATAGAGGTCCTCGACCGTGTCATAGACCTTCTCGATGCCATACCGCTCGGCAAAAGCTTGAGCCTTTGACAGCGTGCGGTTGGCGACGCCCGCAAGCTTGCGGCCGGCAAGAGCGAGAGACTGGGCCATCTGGTTGGCGATAACGCCGCACCCGATCACAGCCCAACGAAGCTCGGGTGCCGTAAAGATATCATCGGGGAATGGCTTGTCCTGGACCGAAGCGAACGCTGCCTTTGCGGCTGCCGCGGAATCGAGTGGAGCCTGCTTGGAATCTGCCATATGTGCCTCCTGAATCATGGGACGTCTTGCATTTCTGCCGCCTATATATTCGCATAAATGCGCGCGTATGTGCGTACTTCAACGTATATTACAGGTAAATGGGCAATAATCTGCAACAGACGACGCATATACACGCATTGTCACGCAATCATACGCACGTAAATACGCACTAATGCGCACCACCTGATCCCTTGGGGACGGAGGAATACAGATCATTTGAGGCGTCGCGCCAGCCAGCAGTTGCCCTTTTAACCGTTGCCTCACCGAGTCCGCAACAGTGCACAAGCTGACCGACTGTCACGCCAGCCTTTCGTGCGCGCAACCACTCATTTAAGCCTGTCCCCAATGACTGGCAAACAACGGCCACTCATTTAAGTCTGTCCCCAATGAGTATCCAATGAGTAGGGATCAAAAAGGCCCGGATGCCGTGGCATCCGGGCCTTTGCTAGCAACTTGATGTTGCGGGCAGCTTAGAACTTGTGGCCGCACTTCTTGCAGACGCGCAGCTTGTT
>URTB01000146.1 GCA_900550595.1 uncultured Collinsella sp. | reverse complement strand
ACACTCCCCTACAAAATAAATCGAAGGACGTCGGAACGAAGCATATAGACAAACAGCAGCGCGAAGAGCGCGATGCCGACATAGCTCACGATCGTCTGCACCTTCAGCGGCAACTCGCGACCGGCGACCTTTTGGATGATCTCGATAACCAGCTTTCCCCCGTCGAGCGGCGGAATGGGTAGCAGGTTCATAAAGCCCAGCGAGAACGAGATGAGCGCGGCAAACGTCAAGAATGTCGCGGGGCCGGCGGCAGCCGCCTGAGAAGACATGACGCTGATGCCCACAATCGAGGAGGACTGATCGAGTATCTCCATCGTATGCTGCGGCTGCAGCAGGCGCATCACGCCCTCAGCAGTCTGCTGAACATAGGAGAACGACAGCCGCGCCGACGTAATGGGGTCCAAATGGACCACTTGCGTGGAGGCATAAACGCCCAAACGTTCGTCCTCCTTGAGCGCGACCGCGGTAGAAAGATTCTTACCGTCGTGCTGATACTCAATGGCGATATCGTCCTTGCCGGCGGCCGCTCCGATCGCATCGTACACGTCCATCCAGGAAGAGCACGACACGCCATCGACACTAAGAATTGCGTCGCCGGCCTCGATGCCCGCCTTGGCGGCTATAGAGCCTTCTTCAACCTGACCGATCACATTGCTATCGACCGGCACCGATACGCCGGCGATAGAGTAGATGCTCATAAGCAGCAAAAAGCCCGTCAGGATATTGACGAGAATGCCCGCGAGCAGCATAAAGGCACGCTTGAGAAAACCCTGGCCCAGATAGGTATGCGAACGCTCCTGCTCAAGAAACTCGGAAGCGGCGACCGGCAGCTCCCACACATCGCCCTCGGCAGTCGCATGCTCTCGATCGAACTTGCGGCCGTCAAAGGTGGTATATCCTGCAGCATCGCGCGGCAGCGTCTGGTACCTAACCGGATAATAGCTGGGTGAAGGCTTCTCCCCTTCCTCGTACCAAGGCGCAATGGAACCCCAGCCCAAAAGCAAGGCACAAGCCTCGAGAACATCCTCCTCGGGCAGCTCCAGCTCGACAGAAAGGTCTGCAACCGAAACGCGACCATGACGATAGATCGCCGCAAGCACACGGTCGGCGCACGAGACATCGGTCGGGTCCATACCGCAGATAGCGGCATAGCCACCCAGCAGCAGCGGCGTCACGCCAAACTTGGTACCGATGCGACGCGACGTATGATGAATATCGAAGCGGCACGGTAGGCCCAAGAAAAACTCGGTGACGCGCACGCCGCACGCACGGGCCGCCAAAAAGTGGCCGCCCTCATGCAGAAACACGAGGACGGATAGCATCAAAAGGCCCCAAAAGACCGAGGAAAGAACACTCAGAACAGTATCCATAAAACGAAAAGCAATCCTTACGATTAAGAGCGGGTTGCAGCAAGCACCTCGGCGGCCTTGGCACGAGCCCACGTATCGATATCGCGAAGCTGCTCAAAAGATGTAACCGCCTGCGTATCGTGTGCATCCATGCAGGACTCAACGATGCGATCGATATCGGTAAAGGTACAGGTATCGTGCAGGAAGGCATCGACGGCAACTTCGTTGGCGGCATTCAGCACGCACGGCATGGTGCCGCCCGTCTTGCCGGCACGCTCGGCCAGCGCCAGGCAGCGGAACGTGTCCATATCGGCAGCGTCGAAGGTAAGCTGCCCCAACTCACGAAAATCGATTCGCGGCGCCGGAGTATCCCAGCGCTCGGGATACGAAAAGGCAAACTGGATGGGAATGCGCATGTCGGACGCACCGAGATGCGCCATCACGGAGCCGTCGGCAAACTCGACCATAGAGTGAATCTTGGACTGACGCTGCACGACCACGTTGATAAAGTCTAGGTCGCAACCGAACAGATGCATCGCCTCGATACGCTCCAAGCCCTTGTTCATAAGGGTGGCGGAGTCGATGGTGATCTTTGCCCCCATGGCCCACGTGGGATGCGCCAAGGCGTCCTTGCGGGTCACGTGGTCGAGATCCTCGCGCGTACGGCCAAAGAACGGACCGCCCGAACAGGTAAGCCAAATGCAGTGGGCCTTGCGTGGATTCTCACCCAGATAGCACTGATAGATGGCGGAGTGCTCGGAGTCGACCGGAATGAGCTGACCCGGCTGCGCCAGTGGCATCAGCAGGTCGCCGCCAACGACGAGCGACTCCTTATTGGCAAGTGCAAGACGCTTGTTCGAGGTCAGGGCAGCATGGCTCGCTTCGAGCCCGGCGGCGCCCACAATAGCGACGAGCACACAGTCGACGTCATCGCGACGTGCGAGCTCACAAACTGCCTGCGCACCAACACCGAGCTCGGTGCCCTCGGGCAGCTCCTGCAGCACAGCGTCCGCGCCGTGGGAGGTGTCGGCCACGGCAACGGCCGGAACAGAAAACTCACGGGCAAACGCAACAAGCTCAGCGGTACTGGAATTAACGGAAAGCGCCGTCACCTGCAGACGGTCGGCATGCTGACGGCAAACATCGAGCGCCTGGGTGCCAATAGAGCCCGTACAGCCCAAAATTGCAACCCGCAGACGGCCATCGGGGCTGCACGTCGTCTGAAAGGCCATTACAGCACGCCTCCGATCATCAAAAGCAGCTGCGCGGTAATGCAGCCAAAGATAAGCGAGTCGCTACGGTCGAGCATGCCGCCATGGCCCGGAATCAGATTGCCGGAATCCTTGACGCCCACGCCACGCTTGATGCGTGACTCGATGAGGTCGCCGATAACGCCCAGGATGGACACGACCACGCCGCACAGCAGCGCATAGGGCAAGCTCAGCTTATAGAAATGGGTCGCCCACAAAATAAGCCAGATGAGAACCGAGCCCAAGATGCCGCCGAAAAAGCCCTCCCAGCTCTTTTTGGGAGAAATCTTGGGGACCATCTTGTGCTTGCCGATACGGCTACCCACGATATAGGCGAACGAATCGGAGACCCAGAGAGACGCGCAAACACCCACCGAAAGCAGGGCGCCGGCAAAACCGGGCACGGCATCGCGCAGCAGCACGATGGCCGACAGCATAAAACCGGTGTAGATGGGGCCCATGAGCGTCACGGCTACATCGGATATACGGGTACGCGACGACCAGACGTACCAAATACCCACCGCAAGCATCAGTGCAAAAAGCAGGGCATTCAACAGCAGCGAGTCGCCCAGCGCCGAGAGCGGAAAGAGCACGGCGGCAGCGATACCCAGGCGCTCGTTGGCCACCTTGCCATCGAGCTTCGTCATGCGGAAAAACTCATAGCAGCACAGGCCGCTCATGACGGAGACGAAGATAGCAGTGGGAACGATACCCAAAACCAAGCAGAGAATGAACACGACGGCGTAGACGATACCTGCGGCGGCGCGGGTAATAAAGCCGGCCAACCACGAAGTCGTAGCCGCGCCGCTCTTGGCGGAAGGCGCCTTGGGAGTTGACGTCTTGGGAGCAGACGCCTTGGGACGATCGGACACGATTAAGCCTCCTCGGTCTTGCTCAGTCCACCAAACCTACGGTCGCGGCCCTGGTAGGCCAAAATGGCGTCGACAAGGCCCCAGCGATCAAAGTCGGGCCAATAGGTATCGGTGACATAAAACTCGGAATAGGCAACCTGCCACAGCAGATAGTTCGAAAGGCGTAGCTCGCCGGAGGTGCGAATCACAAGCTCCGGATCGGGCAGCCCAGCGGTGTAGAGATGGGAGGCAACCATATCATCGTCGATGGCGGCAGGGTCGATCTTGCCGGCAGCGGCGTCGAGCGCAATCTGACGGACGGCACGGGTGATCTCGGCACGGGCGCCGTAATTGACGGCAAGCGCCAGCGTCATGCCGGTGTGGTCGGCACACTCGGCAAGACCGCGCTCAAAGACATCGCGGGTCTTCTTGGGCAGTGCGGAAATATCGCCCAAAAAGACAACGCGCACGTTTTCGCGCTTAAGCAGCGGCAACTCATCGATAAACGTCTTGGCAAACAGATGCATCAAAACGTTGACCTCGTGCTGTGGACGATTCCAGTTTTCGGTGGAAAACGCATAGGCCGAAAGGACGTCGACTCCCAAGCGCACACATGCGGTAATAATCTCGCGCAGGGAGACGATACCGGCCTTGTGGCCCTCGGTGCGGGCAAGACCGCGCGCCGTGGCCCAGCGACCGTTACCGTCCATGATGCACGAAATATGATGCGGAATCTTATTGAGGTCAAGGTCGGAAAAACCGACGCCCGCAGGGGCGTCGGCAAAGTACT
>URTB01000145.1 GCA_900550595.1 uncultured Collinsella sp. | reverse complement strand
GTCGATGATGGAGCGCAGGCCGTTGTGACCGGCGTGGCCGCCGCCCACCTTAACGCGGACGTCGCCGGCGGGAATATCGAGCTCGTCGTGGATTACGAGCAGCTCCTCGGCCTTGATCTTGTACTCGCGGCAGAGCTTGGAGATGGGGCCACCCGAGGTATTCATATACGACTGCGGCTTGACCAGTACAATCTGGCGCTTACCGCCCTCTTCCTCGGGATCGTTGATGTTGATGAGCGCGACCTCGGCGCCTGCTTGGTTTTTCCAGTACGTGACGCCGGCCTGACGGGCCAGCTCGTCGATTGCTTTGAAACCAGCGTTGTGACGGGTCTCGGCATATTCCTCGCCAGGGTTGCCAAGTCCGGCAACCATGCGAATCTTAAGCGGCTGTGCAGCTGCCATGTTTATCCTTTCGTTGATTTGTCGCCTGCTATGGTGAGCGACCCTGTTGCCGCTGTCAAATGGAGGGTAATTGAGGGCGTTTAGGGGCGTTTGGACGGCCGTCGAAATCAGAGGTGGACAGTTAGTTCAGATACGTATAAGTTCTGAGGACTCGAAGTGCTCAATTCAATGCCGATACGTTGTTTCGGAGCTTTAGTTAGTCCATATGGCGCTGTTTTGAAGTCTACCCTGCCTTCAAATAGGGCGAATGGTATAGAGATAGCTGCAAAACAGCCTAATTCAATGTGTCCATCTATACGTATCTGAACTAACTGTCCAGTCCTGTTCGGCGGCGCGCGGGTGATTCGCCGTTTAGACCGCCGCAAGGCCGATTCCAGCCCGCAGAGCGTTGAGCCAAGCGGCCTGACGCTTGCGATAGCCCTTGATACGGTATCGGAATCGGACTCCCGCGAGTCGATGCATCGTTTGGGCGAAGGCTTCGAGTGCAACAAGGTCTTTCATTTGGTCGCGATTGATAACCAGGACGTGGATGCCCATTGCCTTGAGGCCATTATTTCGATTGCCATCGTGGATGCGAGCGTTTTGAAGCTCATGCCCAATTCCGTTGTATTCGTTGTCGACTCCGGCTGCCGGGCAATATAGGTCGCAGATGGCATAGGGGATGCCCGAGGACATGTTGACCGCAAGAGTGTCGAAGTCGATTCGATAGTTGAGTAGCAGGCCTCCCATGGGCAGACTGCAACATCCGAATCCTCCAAAGCGCATGGGCGCTCCGAGAACGGCAAACATTAGGGATTCGGCTGGGGATGCAGATCCGGGTCGGGCAAGTTTGACTGCCGTGCGAAACGATGTGTATGAGCTACTTTTGGCAAGCTGTGCAACAGCCTCGAGATCTTCGATGGTCGTGGCGGGCTCGCATTTGTAGTGTGCCTGTTCGTAGCGGGTTTCGTTCTGCTGTTCGGTCGCCGACTGGTCGCCCCGGCAATCGAGGTCGTCCATCGCTTCGTAGTCATCGCCCTCGGGCCAGATGCCGTCATAGGCAATGGGGTATGTTGCCCCGGGAGGAAGGGAGTAGGTTCCGAGCAGTTCCATGAGAAGCATCAGGGTTTTGGCGACTGATTCATTTTTGGAACAAAGCATGGCTGTCATGGCGGGAGACGTTGCGTAGATGTCGGCCTCGACGTGCATAATTGCACCTTCAGGAAGAGGAGCGGAGAGAATATGCTGAAGAAGTCGCCTGTCGCGGCGTCTGTTGTCTTCGTTTGAAACGAGAAGATCGAGCAGTTCGGAATCATCTTCATTCCAGGCGTCGAGTATCGAAAGTGCACCAAAGTCTATCGCGTCATTGTTGGGAATACAGCTAGCCAAGGCATGTGCTTGCTGTTCGCTATCAACGAAGTCCCAGGGTAGGGCAGAGTACGCCCGTCGTGCGCGACGAATTGCGCGGAGGGCGGAGAGATGTGAAATCACGGTCGTCATAGCTATAACGTACTAAGTTGGCGGCAGAATGCGACCGCCATACCGTTCTTTTCGCTCAGCGGGGCGCTGCGCGCCATGAACGGCTGGGTGTTATGAATTCGGTGGAATCGGTTGAGGGGATTGCAGGAAATTGAGCTCTGCCGCGAAGGTTGACGATAGCTGCTGGACAGTTAGTTCAGATACGTATAAGGCAGCGGCGTTCGAGGCGTTTCTAAGGGCCTTTGAGGGCGATTTGAGGATAAATATGCAGCGGTTGTACTCGAAAACGATGAGCTTTGGACGGCATGGCATGCGCCGGGGAGGTCAGAAGGCTCCGAACGGTCCTTTGGAGCTTTAGAAAAATACGTATCTGAACTAATTGTCCAGGGCGGGTTGACGAGGGATAGAAAAAGGGTCGGAAGCGAGCTTCCGACCCTTTAAAAGCATCAAAGATGATGCGATGCGCGTTGGATTACAGCGCGAAGTCGCCGCCGACGAGCGTGGAGACGGGCTCCTCGTGGTAAACGGCGGAGATGGCCTGAGCGAACTCCTCGGCGACCGAGATGGTCTTGATCTTGCCGCCGACCTCGACGGGAATGGCGTCGGTGACGACGCACTCGACGATCGGGGCGTCGTTCAGACGCTCGATGGCCGGACCGGAGAAGATACCGTGGGTGGCGCAGACGTAGATATCGCCAGCGCCCATAGCCTTGAGCTCCTTGACGTTGGCGCACAGGGTGCCAGCGGTGTCGATCATGTCGTCGTTGATGATGCAGGTCTTGCCCTTGATGTCACCGATGATGCCCATGACCTCGGCGGCGTTGTGGCGCGGACGGCCCTTGTGGGCGATGGCCAGGTCGCAGCCGAGCATGTCGGACAGCTTCTTGGCGGCCTTGGCGCGGCCCACATCGGGGGAGACGACAACCAGGTTGTCGGTGTCGAAGTTCATGGCGTTGTAGTACTGGCCAAACAGCGGCAGTGCGGACAGGTGGTTGACCGGGATATCGAAGAAGCCCTGGATCTGACCCTGGTGCAGGTCGAGGGTGATGATGCGGTCGACACCGGCGCGCTCGAGCAGGTTGGCGACGAGGCGGGCGGTGATGGGCTCGCGCGGGCCGGCCTTGCGGTCCTGGCGGGCATAGCCGTAGTGGGTGATAACGGCGGTGATGGAGCGGGCGGATGCGCGCTTGGCAGCGTCGGTGGCGATGAGCAGCTCCATGAGCATGTCGTTGACGTTGCCGCCGGCCACGGACTGAATCAGGAAGACGTCGGCGCCGCGGACGGTCTCGTCGTAGCGGGCGTAAATCTCACCATTGGCGAACTGCTTTAGCGTAAGGCCCGAAAGCTCGACCCCAAGGTACTCAGCGATCTTCTGAGCGAGGGGACGGTTGGAGGAACCGGAATACACGCGGATGGACTTGCGCATATTCTCCGACTTCTCGGGATCATTAATCGGCATTACCCTTCTCCTTTATACATCGGATGCCATATAGATGCCTTGTTGCATTGTAACCGCGCGACGGGGCTTATCGAGCCTTGATAACGTCTTTACCGTCAACGGACACGAACCGACCACTCATCCGGTCGCGCAGGTCACAATAGAAAAAGGAGCCGTCCCCATGGAAACAGCTCCTTTTGTGCTTGGTAAAACGTTATACCTCGTCGTCCTCGTGCAGACGGCGGCGATAATCGGCGGCCCAGCCCTCAATATTTACCTGACGGGCGCGGCCCAGACCGAGTGCGTCGGCCGGAACCGGCTCGGTGATGACGGAGCCGGCGGCAACGAGTGCACCGTCGCCGATCTGAGCGGGCGCGACCATCATGGTGTCGGAACCGATGAAGGCATCCTTGCCGATGACGGTCTTGTGCTTGTGCACGCCGTCATAGTTGCAGGTGATGGAGCCCGCGCCCACGTTGACGCCGGAGCCCATGGTGGTATCGCCGATGTAGGACAGGTGGGGCACCTTGGAGCCCTCGCCGATCGTGGACTTCTTGATCTCCACGTGCGTGCCGGCCTTGGAGCCGTCGAGCATGTGGGTGCCCGGGCGTAGGTAGGCGCGCGGGCCGCAGTCGACGCCGTTCTCGATGACGGCCTCGATGGCGATGGTCTCATCGATGATGCAGCCGCTGCCGACGGTGGTGTCGGTGAGGCGGCTGTTGGGGCCGAGCTGGCACTCTTCGCCCACGGTGACGTGGCCGATCAGATGCGTCTGCGGCCACACGACGGTGTCGCGGCCGATGGTGGCGTCGGGGCCGATCCAGGCCTGCGTGGGGTCGATGAACGTAACGCCCTCGGCCATCCAGTGCTCGTTGATGCGGTCGCGCGCGATGGCGGTGAGCTGCGCGAGCTGGATACGGCTGTTGACGCCCAGGCCGTCGCGGTAGTCATCGCAGTGGAAGATGGAGACTGCCTGGCCGTGGCCTTTGAGGATCTCGAGCATGTCGG
>URTB01000144.1 GCA_900550595.1 uncultured Collinsella sp. | reverse complement strand
GCGAGAGCTCCTGGGAAAGGATGGAATCGCTGTTTGGTGACATATGTACTCCGTTTACATGTTCTGTTTATATGTCGCTCAATTCATACATATTAGCGCACATCCACCACATCCCAACGATTTCCACGAACGGCAGAATTCCTCGGGTTCGGCGGCTTGCGACTCAATGCAAGCTGCGAACATGCTTCCCGTTCGCCCCTGCAATGAGTACGTTAACATCATTACTCTGGTTTTCGCCCGGCCAGACGTTTTGCGGCCCTTGCCTGCGCTATACTCGCCACAAGAAGTGTTCCTAATCCGATGGGAGACTATATGTCCAAAGCACTCGACCCTAAAGACACTTGTGTCCTCGTTACCGGTGGCGCCGGCTTTATCGGCTCGCACACGGTCGTCCAGCTGCTCGAGGGCGGCTACCAGGTCGTCGTCGTCGATGACCTCTCCAACTCCAGCGCCGTCGCCATCGACCGCGTCAAGACCATCGTGGGCAACGAGGCCGCCAAGAACCTCACCTTCTACGAGGCCAACGTGCTCGACCGCGATGCGATGAACAAGATTTTCGATACCCACCAGATCGACCGCGTCATCCACTTCGCCGGCTTTAAGGCCGTTGGCGAGTCGGTAAGCAAGCCCGTCGAGTACTACCACAACAATATTGAGAACACCCTGGTGCTCATTGACGTCATGCGCAACCATGGCTGCAAGTCGATTATCTTCTCGAGCTCCTCGACCGTCTACGGTGATCCGGATAACCCACCCGTTACCGAGGAAGACCCCAAGAAGCCTGCGACCAACCCCTATGGTTGGACCAAATGGATGATCGAGCAGATTCTCATGGACGTCCACACCGCCGACCCCGAGTGGGACGTCGTGCTGCTCCGTTACTTCAACCCTATCGGCGCTCACCCGTCCGGCCTGATCGGCGAGGACCCCAAGGGCATCCCCAACAACCTGGTACCCTACGTCGCGCAGGTCGCCGTAGGCAAGCTCGAGGCTGTACAGGTCTTTGGCAACGACTATCCCACGCCCGACGGTACCGGCGTGCGCGACTACATCCACGTGTGCGACTTGGCGTCCGGCCACGTTGCCGCACTTAACTGGATGAACGGAAAGACCGGCGTCGAGATCTTTAACCTGGGTACCGGCACCGGCACTTCAGTGCTCGAGGTCGTCGCCGCCTTCTCCAAGGCATGCGGCAAGGAGCTGCCCTATGTGATTCGTGAGCGCCGCGCCGGCGACATCGCCGCCAACTGGTGCGATGCCTCCAAGGCTGAGCGCATGATGGGTTGGAAGGCGCAGTACGACATCGCGGATATGTGCCGCGACAGCTGGAACTGGCAGAGCCACAACCCCAACGGCTTCGCCGACGCCGAGTAGCAAAAACCTACATACTGTTCTTGCCCCGGTCTCACGATGTGAGACTGGGGCTTTTTTATGGCGCGTAACCATTCACCGAAATCCGCCCAACTTTTCCATCTTGCCCGTACATGTTTAAACAACATGATCTACAATAAGCATATCGAATTAGAAACTCGGGGACGGGCTGTCTATCCATCTGCAGGCCGACCCCACAACAAGAAGGTTGGTGAGCGCATTCATGGAGCGTGCAAGCGGCGTCCTCATGCCCGTCTCATCTCTGCCCGGACCATACGGAATCGGCGGCTTTGGCTGGAATGCCTACGACTTCGTCGATTTTCTCGCCTCGTGCAAACAACATTACTGGCAGATTCTGCCCCTTACGACGACCAGCTATGGCGATTCGCCCTATCAGTCGTTCTCGGCCCGCGCGGGCAACCCCAACTTTATCGACTTTGCCGAGCTTATCGAAGCCGGCTATCTGGAGCAGTGCGATATCGATGGTGTGTATCTGGGATCCGACCCCAGCAATGTCGACTATGGCGCTATCTTTGGCGGCCGCCGTCAGATTCTCGACCGCGCCGCTGAGCGCTTTGCTGCCGACAAGCCGGCCGATTTCGATGACTTTATCCAGGCCAACGAGGAATGGCTCATCCCCTACTGTGAGTTCATGACCGTCAAAGAGGAGTGCGGGCTCAAGGCCTTTTGGGAGTGGCCCGAGAAACTCCGCCGCCGCGGCGATGCATCCAGCAGGGTCTGCGCCGCCCATCCCGAGCGCATGCTTTACCACCAGATGACGCAGTACTTCTTCGATCGCCAGTGGAGCCGTCTCAAGGCCTATGCCAACGAGCGCGACATTCTCATCATCGGCGACCTACCCATCTATGTCTCGCGTGACTCCGTCGAGATGTGGGCGACACCTGAGCTCTTTAAGATCGACGCCGCCGGCAATCCCGTGAGCGTCGCCGGCACGCCGCCCGACCAGTTCTCGGCCACCGGCCAGTATTGGGGCAACCCCATCTACGACTGGGACGCCATGGAAGCAGACGACTTCTCCTGGTGGGAAGGCCGCATCCGAGCCGCCCTCGACATGTACGACATCATCCGTCTGGACCACTTCCGCGGTTTCGAGGCATTTTGGGAGGTGCCGTTCTCCTCTCCCGATTCGTCATATGGTTCGTGGACGCAGGGACCCGGCCTCAAGCTCTTCAAAGTGCTCGAGGAGAAGCTCGGCACGCTTCCCATCATTGCCGAAGACCTGGGCTTTCTTACCCCTGGTGTCATCGACATGCGCGACACCACGGGCTTCCCTGGCATGAAGATCCTGCAGTTTGCCTTTGAGGGCACCAACTCGTACTACCTGCCGCACAACTACATTGCCAACACCGTCGCCTACGTCGGAACGCATGACAACGAAACGGCACGCGGCTGGTATGAGGGAACGGCCACCCCGCGTCAGCGCGAGCAGGCGGCCCTGTATACCCACCAGCAGGCAGGCGAGTCCATGGCCGATGCGCTCAACCGCACCATCGCCGCCAGCGTGAGCGATACCTGCATCTACACCATGCAGGACCTGCTCAATCTGGGCAACGAGGCGCGCATCAACACCCCCGCCACCCTGGGCGGTAACTGGACTTGGCGCATGCTTGATGGCGCCATCACCCGCGAACTCGAGCACAAGCTCACCGACTGGACCGAGACCTACTTCCGCATCCCGTCGGAAGCCGAAATCGAGCTTCCTCAATAAGAGCTACCGCGCCCGACCCCACCCCACCGTGCGGACGCGACCGCTTTTCCCGCGCGAGGCCACCCCAATCCCCTCGCGCGGGCTTCTTTTGAATTTCTGACATGTCGTCAACTCACCACAGGAGGAAACATGCCCCGTATCGATCTTGCGGATCTTGCCGAGCAGTCCTTTGGAACTTCGCTCGAGCAACTCGATGACCGCCGCATTTACAAACTGCTGGTCAAGCTCGTGCAGGAGCGCTCCGCCGCCTGCCCGCTCAACAATGGCAAGAAAAAGCTCTATTACATCTCTGCTGAGTTTTTGATTGGCAAACTGCTGATCAACAACATGATCGACCTTGGCATCTATGCCGAGGTTAAAGACCAGCTCACCGCCGCCGGCCACGACCTCAACAAGATTGAGGAATTTGAGGTCGAACCGTCGCTGGGCAACGGCGGCCTGGGTCGCCTGGCCGCGTGCTTCCTGGATTCCATCGCCACGTTGGGCCTGACCGGCGACGGCGTGGGCCTCAATTACCATTACGGCCTGTTCCGTCAGCGCTTTGCCGACAACCAGCAAAAGGCCGTCCCCGACGAGTGGCTTAGCGAGCAGGACATCCTGATCGATGACGACCGCTCCTACACCGTCGAGTTTGGCGATTTTGCCGTCACCTCCAAGCTCGTCAACATCGATGTGCCCGGTTACGGTCAGCCCACCAAGAACCGCCTGCGTCTGTTCGACCTGGCAAGTGTCGACGACGGCCTGGTCCCCGGCAGCTCCATCGACTTCGACAAGACGAAGATCGCCAAGAACCTCACCTTGTTCCTCTATCCGGATGATTCCGATGAGCAGGGCCGCCTGCTTCGCATCTACCAGGAATACTTCATGGTGAGCAACGCCGCCCAGCTCCTGATCGACGAGGCCGTCGAGCGCGGCAGCAACCTGCACGATCTGGCCGACTACGCCGTGGTCCAGATCAACGACACGCACCCCACCATGGTCATTCCCGAGCTCATCCGCCTGCTCACCACCGAGCACGACATCGAGTTTGACGAGGCCGTTGCCATCGTGCGCTCCATGGTCGCCTACACCAACCACACGATCCTTGCCGAGGCGCTCGAGAAGTGGCCGCTCGCCAGCCTGCAGAAGGTCTCGCCCGCCATCGCCGACATCATCGTCAAGCTCGACGAGGTTGCCAAGGCCGAGCACGACGACCCGCGCGTCGCCATCATCGACGAGCACGACACCGTCCACATGGCCCACATGG
>URTB01000143.1 GCA_900550595.1 uncultured Collinsella sp. | reverse complement strand
GCAGTTTCCGTTTGAGGCCCCTGGCGGAAAGTGCATCCCGGAATAGGGGCTCAAAACGGGTTGCAGTTTCCGGTTGATGGCTATAGCGGAAATTACATCCCATTCCGAGGCCCCAAACCGGGACACGCTTTCCGGCGCATGGCCAGCATCGCCAGGCTGCCGAGTCCCGCCGAAGTTGCGGTGGAATAGGGACTGTTTTGGAGGACTGGAGCCCCAAACAGTCCCTATTCCACCGCAACTTCGATGGGGCGGCGGGGGATCCGATGCGTACTCGTGGTGAGGTCGTGAGCTTGTAAAAGGTGTGCGTGCGCTTGCCGTTCGTATCTGCTATCATTCCTAGTCTGTGCGCTCATGCGGGCGTGGCGGAATTGGTAGACGCGCCAGATTTAGGTTCTGGTGGGATTCCCGTGAAGGTTCGAGTCCTTTCGCCCGCACCAACGCACCCGCGTCGGCTTATGCCCTCGCGATACTTTGTTGCATAAAGGTACCAGCACCTCAGATAAGCTGGGCAGTATGAGGAGGAACGTGTTGAACATCACCGCTTCTGACGTCAAGGACGCCAAGCTCACCGCTACGGTCACCATCCCGGCCGCCGACGTCGACGCCGCGATCAAGAAGGCCTACAAGGACACCGCCAAGAAGTACCGCTTCCCGGGCTTCCGCGCCGGTAAGGCCCCCCGTCCGGTCATCGACTCCGCTCTTGGCGCCGAGGCTACCCTCGCTCAGGCCACCAACGACCTGATCGCCGCCAACGAGCCCGCCGTCCTCAACGAGCTGGACATCGTCCCCACCAAGAATGGTGACTACAAGGAGCTCGACCTCGCCAAGGATCACGAGGATTACACCTACACCGTCGAGTTCTCCCTGCGTCCTGCCGCTGAGCTCTCCTCTTTCGACGCCGTCGAGATCGAGATGCCCCCCGCGGAGGTCACCGAGTCCGAGATCAACAACCAGGTCGAGATGCTCCTCAACTACCGTGCCACCTTCGAGGACGTCGAGGGTCGCGCCGTCGAGGCCGAGGACTACGTCACCGTCGACCTCAAGGCCGTCGAGAACGCCGACAACTTCGCTGCCGAGGGCCGCATGCTCATCGCCGGTAGCGACAGCAATCCCAAGGAGTTCAACGAGGCCCTGATCGGCGCCAACGTTGACGACGTCAAGACCGTCACCTGGACCGACGAGGTCGAGGAGGGCGAGGAGGCCGAGACCCACACCGTCGAGGTCACCGTCAAGGGCATCAAGGTCCGCAACACCCCCGAGCTCACCGACGAGCTCGTCAAGTCCGACTTTGGCTTCGACAGCATCGACGCCATGCGCGACGCCATCAAGCTCGAGATCGAGCAGGACAAGGCTTCCCGTCTCCCGGCCGAGAAGGAGAACCGTTGCGTCTCCGCTCTCGCCGAGCGTCTGCAGCTCGACGAGATGGACGCCGACTACGAGCAGTCTGTCTTTGAGGAGCTTGGCCAGAACTTCCTGTCCAACCTCGCTGCCCGCGGCATGACGCTCGACACCTGGCTGCCCGCTTCCGGCCTGACCATGGAGCAGTTCATCGGCGACCTGCACAAGCAGGCCAACGACGTTGCCCGTGAGTCCCTGGCTCTCGACGCCCTCGCCCGCGAGCTCAAGATCGAGGTCACCGAGGACGACATCAACGCCGAGTTCGAGAAGGCCGGCGTCAAGGACGTCGAGGCTTCCAAGGCCGAGTTCATCGCCGACGGCCGCATGCCTGCCGTCCGCGAGTCCATCCGTCGCTCCAAGGCCGTCGACCACCTGGTCGAGAACGCCAAGGTGACCGAGGTCGACGAGACCGACAAGGACGCCGAGTAATTCTCGCCACCTTGCCCGCGAGCGCATGGGTGCGCCCGTGATGGGGTAAAGTTATACACCGGTTATCCGGTTGCTTCGTACGGTGCCAGCCAATGCATAGCATGCGGGCACCGTACGTTTGTCTAGAACCACTATTGGTCCGTAAGAGAAATGGAGATGCGTATGATCGCTAAGTTCGATTCCGCCCTCGTGCCATACGTTATCGAGCAGACGCCGCGCGGCGAGCGCAGCTACGATATCTATTCGCGCCTGCTCAACGACCGCATCATCTTCTTGGGCGAGGAGATCAACTCCGTCAGCGCCAACCTGGTCGTTGCCCAGCTGCTGCATCTTGAGAGCCAAGATGCCCAGAAGGATATCTCGCTCTACATCAATTCGCCCGGTGGCGAGGTCTACTCCGGTCTGGCGATTCTTGACACTATGAACTTCATTAAGCCGCAGGTATCCACCATCTGCGTCGGTATGGCAGCGTCTATGGCCGCCGTACTGCTTTCGGCCGGCGCCAAGGGCAAGCGCTTCTGCCTGCCTCACTCCAAGGTCATGATTCACCAGCCCAGTGGCGGTGCCCAGGGTCAGCAGACCGAGATCGAGATCGTGGCCGAGGAGATCAAGAAGACCCGCCGCGAGCTCAACCAGATCCTGTCCGACGCGTCGGGACAGCCCATCGAGAAGGTCCAGGCCGATACCGAGCGCGATAACTACCTGACCGCTGCCGAGGCCCTCGACTACGGCCTGATCGACCGTATCGTCACCTCGCGCGACCTCGCCGCGAAGGACGCCTAGGATGGCCGGTAACATGCAGGACAACTTCGACGAGAACGGCAACCCCATCCGCTGTTCCTTCTGCGGAAAAGAGCAGGGGCAGGTTCGCCGCCTCGTAAAGGGTCCGACCAACATCTTTATCTGCGACGAGTGCGTTGCCGCCTGCTCCGAGATCCTGGAGGAGTCGCTGGCTTCGGACTTTATGGACGCTGCCTGCAACGGCAAGCTGCCGGGCTTCCTCAACGATCACGGCCAGGCTGCGTCCCAGCCTGCCGTGGATCCCGAGGCCGAGGGCTTTGAGCTCGAGGACGACGCCCGCCAGGTCATTACGCATGTGCCGACGCCGCACGAGATCTATGACGAGCTTTCGGCCTATGTCATGGGCCAGGAGGACGCCAAGCGCGCCATGTCGGTTGCCGTGTACAACCATTACCGCCGCGTGATCGAGGGCGGTGCTGCGCTTTCGGCCTTTGACGACGGTTTGGACTCGCAGCTCGACGATGATATGGACGAGGTGGAGCTCGCCAAGTCTAATATTCTGCTGCTCGGTCCCACCGGTACCGGTAAGACCCTGCTCGCCCAGACGCTCGCGCGCATCCTCGAGGTGCCGTTTGCCATCGCCGACGCCACCGCGCTTACCGAGGCCGGCTACGTGGGCGAGGATGTGGAGAACATCCTGCTCAAGCTCATCAACGCTGCCGATGGCGACATTGAGCGCGCGCAGGTTGGCATTATCTACGTGGACGAGATTGACAAGATCGCCCGCAAGGCCGAGAACCTTTCCATCACCCGCGATGTTTCGGGCGAGGGCGTTCAGCAGGCGCTGCTTAAGATCCTTGAGGGCACGGTGGCAAGCGTTCCGCCCACCGGCGGCCGCAAGCACCCCCAGCAGGAGCTGCTGCAGATCGACACGACCAACATCCTGTTTATCTGCGGTGGTGCCTTTGTGGGTCTGGACAAGATCATCGCCGACCGCGTGGGCAACAAGGGCGTGGGCTTTAACTCCGAGATCGCCGGCCCCACCTCGGTCGACGAGAACGATCTGCTGCGCCAGGTGCTCCCGCAGGACCTCAACGCCTTTGGCATGATCCCCGAGTTTGTGGGACGTACGCCCGTCGTCACCCAGACGCAGGCGCTCGACGAGGACGACCTGGTGTCGATCCTGACCGAGCCCAAGAACGCCGTGGTGCGTCAGTACCGCAAGATGTTCCAGCTCGAGGACGTTGAGCTTGAGTTTGAGAACGCCGCCCTGCACGAGATCGCCCGCATGGCGCTTGCCCGCAAGACCGGCGCCCGCGGCCTGCGCTCCATCTGCGAGGACGTGCTGCAGCAGACGATGTTCGACCTCCCTAGTGAGGAAGGCGTCGCCAAGGTCATCGTGACCGAAGCCTCCGTAAAAGGCATCGAACAGCCCCAACGCATCTACGGGTAAGCCAACCTAAAATGTGTTTGCAAATAGCCTCTGACCGCCCGCGGTCGGAGGCTATTTTATATATACGCAATAACCCCAACTACCTGTGTTATTCTGTGTGTTTGTTTTAAGCCTCAGCGAAGTCAATTCAGACTGAAGTAATCGATACCTAAGGGGAGGAATGTAGGCCCGATTTTCGTAGATTCCGCACGAGCCGAAGACCACTTAATGTGGTCTTCGAGCGAGCCCAGGACCTGACCGAGCGAAAATCGGGCCTACATTTCTCCCCGGCGGGACAGGGAGAGATATATGGAAGAGATGCCCAAGAACTACGATCCGTCGACCAACGAGC
>URTB01000142.1 GCA_900550595.1 uncultured Collinsella sp. | reverse complement strand
CGACCTGGATGCTCGCGCGTCGCGGCGCGGTGTGCGTGCCGGTACATTTCTCCGGTCGTCCTCAGACGCCTGATACGAGCGAATATTTGGTGCAGGACATCATCCGTGCGCTTGAGCCGGGTGTCCAGATCGGCCGCCTGTACGTGGTGCCGTTTGGCGATTGTCAGCGTGAGATCTCGGTGACCTGCCCCAGCAACCTGCGGGTGATCATGTATCGCCGCATTATGTATTCGGTTGCTGAGCGCATTGCGCATATCGAGGGCGCCAAGGCTATCGTGACCGGCGAATCGCTCGGTCAGGTTGCATCCCAGACGCTCGAGAACATTATGGCCGTCAACGAGGCCGTCAAGATCCCCGTGTTCCGCCCGCTGATCGGTTCGGACAAGCAGGAGATCATTGCACGCGCTGAGGAGATCGGTACGTTCGGTATCTCGACCGAGGCTGCTCCCGACTGCTGCACGCTGTTTATGCCGCGTCGTCCCGAGACACACGCCAAACTCGATGCCGTGCACGAGGCCTGGGAGCTGTTCGACCACGAGGAGATGATTGAGCGTTTGCTCAAACAGACTGAGTACGTCGACTTTGAGAGCAACACGTATAAGGCCCCTAAGACCTTAAAACGCAAACATTCCGAGCTCGCTCCACGTGAGATTTACCAAGATCACGAATAATGTTGTGTATAGACCGGCGGTGATTTTGCATCGTCGGTCTTTTTCTATCTGGGCATTAGGCGATAAACGGTTCATTTGTCGACGTGTGCCTGAATAAATGGACACTTTTCCGCAAGGTTTTGGTCAGCTTTTGGTTTGACCGCGAAAACCGGTGTGGGCGTGCGGAGGCTGCGGCGTTCGTTTCCTGACACGATGGTGTTGGGAGGTGTTTGCTATGGCGCAGCGCGAGCAACACGAACGGGTTAAACGGATGGACCGCTGGGCAGAAAAGCTGCTCGGCCATAAGGCGATGGTCGTGGCGATCCTGGTTGTCATTGCCGCCGCGAGCGGCTTGGCGATGGCAGGTTTTGGTGGTCACTCCAGCGACGTATCGTTTGAGCGTAGTGATGAGGCGAGCGCCTCGGATGTGCGCGGGGCCGGGGATGCCTCTCCTGACGATGCCGATGAGCCGTCTGCCAAGAGCTCCTCTGCTGCCGAGGTGTACGTCGATGTTGATGGCGCCGTTGTGAAGCCTGGCGTGTACCGGCTTAAAGATGGAGCACGGGTGTCCCAGGCGATTGATGCCGCCGGAGGGCTTACGGCCGAGGCGGATGTGACGGTTCTTAACCGTGCGTCCAAGATCACCGATGGTCAAAAGATCTATGTGCCGACGGTAGGGGAGCAACAAACGGCTGCGGCCGTCGGCGCCGCCGAAAGCAGTGCTTCCACGACCCCTGGTACAGGGTCTTCGTCGGGACTTGTGAATATCAATACGGCAAGTGCGGCGGAGCTGCAGACGCTTTCGGGCATCGGGCCTTCTATGGCCCAGTCAATTATCGACGAACGGACGCAAAACGGGGCCTTTGCCTCGGTCGATGACCTTATGCGCGTATCGGGGATCGGTGAGAAGAAACTCGCCAAAATTAAAGATTGCATCTGCGTATGAGTGCGACCGAGCGCGAGCATGTGATGCCACCGCGCCCATTGATGCCGTGGACGATAGCCCTTTGTGCCGGCTTGTGTGCGAGCTGTGGGTTAGTGCTTAACATGGCGGCCGATGCGCTGCTGGGAGAGCGGGCGGCGCCCGTCACATTGCTTATGGCCATTCCCGTTGCGGCAGCAGGGTGCATCGTATTGGCTCGGTCCTGCATGCGCCTTGTGCGGTGGAGGCGATGGCTGTATGCCGCGGCCCTCGGCCTCGTGGCGGGAGCGGTAGTGTCCGCGGGTTGGGCGATAGGGGCGCTGCGCGCTTCGAGGGCGTTGGATAATCGGGCTGCGAGCAGTCTCGAGTTTGTTGTGTGTGGCGACCCGTCCATCAATGACGGTGCGTACTCCTATACCTGTGATGCGTATGCGGGCGAAAAGCGTTTGGGTCAGGTACGGCTGTCGTGTGATCGTGAGCTTGGCGCCGGTTCGCATGTACGTGCTATCGGTCGAATTTCGCGCTTTGAGAATGATGCGTATGGGCGCTCACGCGTGCTTCGGGGCGAGCTTCGAAAGGTTAAAGTCGTCCGGTTGGTATCGATCGACGAGGGCCCTCCAGACCCGTTGTCTTGGCTTCGAAACGAGCTCCTTGCCGTTATCGCGCCCGCGACCGATCCAGCGCGCTCGCTCATTGCCGGCGTTGTCTGTGGACGCTCGTCCGAGCTGCGCGCCCAGCCGGCGGGCGATTGGTTTTCGGTAACGGGCACCGCACATCTCATCGCCGTCTCGGGCAGCCATCTTGCCATCGTGGGGTTTGTGATTGAGAGCGCCCTGCAAAAGACACGCCTCTCTCGTGGGCTGCAGCGGGGACTGTTGATGCTGGCTCTTATTGCCTATGCCGTCTTTACGGGCGCCTCGCCCTCGGCCGTGCGCGCGTGCTGCATGGTGGCGGCGACGCTTGTCGCCAACGGCGCCGGACGTCGTCGGCATGGCCTCTCGGCCCTATTTTTGACCATGGCAATCTTTGTGTTGCTGCGACCGACGGTATTGTTCGAGATGGGTTTTCAACTATCGTGCGCCAGTGTTTTTGCCATCCTTTGTTTTTGCCCCTACGCCACCTGCGCCTTGGGCGAGCTGGGCATGCCATCGGGTGTCGCCAGCGTTTTGTCTGTCACGTTGTGCTCACAACTCGCGACACTTCCCGTAACCATTCCCGCATTTGGGACGTTTTCGCTCATTGCCCCGCTTGCAAATGCCGTGATCGGTCCGGTGATAAGCGTGCTGCTCGCATCGTCAGTTGTGCTGGCACCCTGCTCGCTTGTGCCGCTGTTGAGCCACGGGACGATCGTGGTGCCCATGATTGTCGCCCGCTGTGCCCTGTTCTTTGAGCAGCTCTTTGCTGCCGTTCCGGGCGCATCCGTAAGCGTGCCGCCCGATACGCCCTTGGTATACGTGGTGCCGTTTGCACTGGCAGTCCTCTTGGTCTGGTGGCCACGCCCCCGCGCACGGAGCATGGCAGCGGGGCTGGTGTGCCTGATGCTTGCAGCGGGTGTTCCGTATATCTATTGGGATCGATGCGCGCCGCCTTCGGTGACGGTCCTCGATGTTGGCCAGGCCGATGCGATTCTGGTTCGTCAGGGTGGCACTGTGGCGCTCGTCGACTGTGGGCTCGATGAGCGCGTGGTGTCGGCGTTGGTTCGCAATAATGTCCACCATATCGATGCCGTCTTCGTGACGCATTGGGACGAAGACCATTGGGGCGGTCTTCCCGACGTACTCGATCGGTTTTCTGTTGGAACCATTGCGGTTGCAGCCGATGCGCTGGACGGTGCGCCTGCTGAGGTCCTGAATCGCCCCGGCGTAACGTATCGGCAGGTGGCTCGCGGAGACACGGTCGATATCGGCGCATTTCGGGCTCGTGTGATGTGGCCGTTTGACACGGTAGATGGCGAGGGCAATGAGGACTCGCTTGTCTTGCTGCTCTCCTATGCTCAGGAAGGCAAGAGCCTGCGCGTACTTCTCACCGGTGATGCCGAGCTCGACCAAGAGCGAGAATTCGTGCAGGAGGTGGGGGATATCGATGTGCTCAAGCTGGGGCATCACGGCTCAAAAGTTTCTGTCGATACAGACCTGCTGGAAACGCTTAAGCCCGAGCTCTCTATCGCGAGTGCGGGCGAGGGCAACCGCTACGGCCATCCAACCGATGCCTGCATCGATGCCGTTCGCGATGCGGGCGGCGCGTTCGCATGCACCATCGAACAAGGAGACATCACCGTCTCGCCGACCGTAACCGGATTTGCCATGCGATGCCAGCGACCTTGATGCTGCCGTTGGCGTGGGACCAACCCGTGGGATAGAATGACACGGTACGAGCACGAGAGCCTGCGGGAGGGGAGCGCGATGTCCGAAACCGGTCTTTTGCCGGCGTATCTGATCGTCGGTACCGACGGAGTCAAACGCGACCACGCCGTCTCGCGTATGAAGGCTCGTCTGGAAAAGACGGGCATGGTCGAGTTCAACCTCGACGAGCGCGATATGACCAAAGACCCCGATATCGAGTCGATTATCGGGTCGCTTAACACCTTTCCCATGGGCAGCGAGTTTCGCCTGGTAATCCTTGACGGCTGCTCAAAACTCGTCAAAGCGATCTCCGAGCCGCTTGTCGAGTATCTGGCGAGTCCCAGCCCCACGACGGTTTGCCTCATCATCGCCGATTCGCTTGCCAAGAACACGCGCCTGTACAAGGCAATCGCCAAGATTGACAAGAAGGCCGTGATCGACTGTTCGGGCACCAAGC
>URTB01000141.1 GCA_900550595.1 uncultured Collinsella sp. | reverse complement strand
AAAGTTTTATACGCTTGATTATCGATGAAACGCAGAATTTTTAGAACCTAAAATCTGATGAAATGCAGAGATTTGAGATTATAAGCAAAAAGAAGGGACACCACCCGCGAATGTGACAAAAGAACTGTCCCTTTGTCACATTGCGCTCAGCTACTCGTCGACGACCTCGGCAAGCCAAACGTTCAGCGTATCGACCTCGGGGCAGCAGAACTTTGCCGTACCGGGCTCGTTGCCAGGCACGGTTCCGCCGTAGCGCAGGATATCGATATAGGGAAAGCCCACGTGACAGGCCATAGCGCACATCTTGCCGCGGTCTCGATCGAAGTCGAAGACGTCTCCCGGCTTGTGACCATGGTGACAACGGCACGCACCCAGCTGGTCCACGCAGCTCACGCGGATACGCGGACGCTTGCCACGCGGCGCACCGAGCGGCCCGTTCTCGCCCGCAGGCTTGACGCCGCCCTCGCCGGCGTTACTCATGGTCGATCACATCCAGGCAGGCCTCGATGGGAAGGCCGGCCGACTTGTCTTCTTGGTCGGCATTGCGCTCGATAAGCTCGGCCACCACACGCATGGCGTCGGTCGTCGCACGCTGTAAGCTCCAGCCGGCCATAACGCGACCCACGAGCACCGACGAGAACGTATCGCCCGTGCCCGGGAAATACACCGGGATCAGCTCAAAGGGAATCGTGAAGTACTCTCCCGCCACATGGTCGTAGCCGATGACGGCACTCGCCCCGTCGACCTTCGCGCTCGTAATGACCACCGACTTGGCGCCCAGCGCGAGCATGGCGTCCACGAGCGCACGAGCCTCATCGGCCGTAATCTGCTCGGCCATAGGCGTATCGGTGAGCAGACACGCCTCGGTATAGTTGGGCACCGCGTAGTCGGCGCACTCGACCAGGCTGCGCATAAGGCCGATGGTCGATTCGGGCACGCCGGCGTAGAGCCTGCCGTTGTCGGCCATGATGGGGTCGACGAACACCTTGGTGCCTTTTTGCGAACGGCGGTGGCAAAAGTCCGAGATGATGCGCGCCTCTTCCTCGGTCACGATAAAGCCGGTCGAGATGGCGTCGAATTCAAAGCCGAGCTCCTCCCAGATGGCAAGACTCTGACGCACGTACTCCGTGGTGTCGTGGATGTAAAACTTGGGGTAGTTGAGCGTATCGGAAACGAGGGCCGTCGGCAGGTTGTGGATACGGTAACCCATGTGCGACAGCACCGGCAGCATGGCAGAAAGCGCGACCTTACCGTAGCCGCACATATCGTTGATCAGCAGCAGCTGAGTGTTCTTCATGAGTGTCCCCCTTGGGTCGGGTGCGACGCGACGGCGCCATAGTGCGACTAAGTGTAGCGCAGGGGGCGTTGCAAGCGGGCGCAGGCGCCGAGGAGGGCACATTGTTGCGGAAAGGTTACGGAAATGGGAGGCAAAATCGCGGCGGTAGCGGCACAGTAGCTGCCATCTATTTACTACCATTCCAAAACTATGCCGGATTACTACGATAAACCGTTAGCCTCCAACCACAACGAATTGCACTCCGGCAAAACCGCAGGTAGACAGCTTGTGATTTTACGAAAAACAATGCCGAGGTCTGATATTTCGAATTCATCGTAGTAATCCGGCATAGTTTTGGACAAAGCAACTTCGAAAGGGTGTCACCGCAGCCCAAAATGATTCGTTTTCCTCCGTCCCCCACGGATCACTCAACAAGAGCGTCCCCAACGACTATCCCAACAAGGGCAACGCCGATGTTTTGGCGAAGTCAGCGAAAACCCGTCAGAGCGAGCAAGGTGCCTTGAAGCAAGGCGGCATTGACCTTCTGGTCATGCCGCCGAAGTTGAAAGGCAGATTGCCGCTCTGGCGGGTTTGCAGCGTCGAGCCGTTGCGCGGTTTGGCAAAACCGCGCAACCACTAGTTTGGTACCTTGACATTCATTTCTCATGCTCCTAGATTGGTTAGGCACAAAACAATTCCACTACCTAACTAAAGAAAGGAGCAACACTAATTCATGTGCGATGAACCTCTTAACCTTTGTTCGCACGAGCCCGGCGGCGACCCGTCACAGCCGGCGGATGTACCCGAAGCGGTCAGTGCCGAAGACAAACTCGCCAAGCGCATCCTGAGCGGCCTGGGTTTTTGCGGCCATTACATGCATTTTCATGGCGGAGGCGTGTCCGGCAAGGCGCCCATCATCTGCCTGCTGGCCAAGCAGCCCGGCGGCGAGATGTCGCAGCAGGAACTCGGCATGCACTTTGACCTCAAGCCGGGGTCGCTTTCCGAGATCCTGTCCAAGCTCGAGGTCAACGGTCTCATCGAGCGCAGCCGTAACCCCAAGGATCGACGGCAGCTCACCATTCGCCTGACCGAAACCGGCCGGGAAAACGCCCGCATCGACCAGGCGGCCCGCATCCGCTTTAGAGAACGGGCCTTTAGTGCCCTCACTCACGACGAGCGCGAGCAGCTCGCCGAAATGCTCGAGAAAATCCGTGTAACCTGGGAGGAACTGGATGATTAAAACCCTCATGGGCAGCATCCGCGACTATATGAAAGTCGCTGTTGCCACGCCATTGCTCGTGCTTGGCGAGGTGCTCTGCGAGATGCTGATTCCATTTATCACCGCCAACCTGATCGACGCCATCAAAGACGGCGCCACCGTAGCCGAGATGCTTCCCACCGCGGGCTTTTTGGTGCTCATCGCGCTGACGTCGCTTGCTTTTGGTGCCGCCGCCGGCGTCACCTGCAGCCATGCGAGCTGCGGCTTCGCCAAGAACCTGCGTCACGACCTGTTCTACAAGATCCAGACGTTCAGCTTTGCCAACATCGATGAGTTCTCGAGCTCCTCGCTCGTCACGCGCCTGACCACCGATATCAACAACGTGCAGCAGGCCTTTATGATGATCATCCGTATCGCCGTGCGCGCGCCGCTGGTATTGATCTTCGCCTTTACCATGGCGTTTATCATGGGCGGCAGCGTTGCCATGGTCTACCTGGTCATCATTCCGCTGCTGGGCTTTGGGCTGTTCTTTATCATCTTTAAGGTGCGCCCCATCTTCTCGCGCGTGTTCCACAAGTACGATGCCCTTAACGAGTCCGTCGAGGAAAACGTCACCGGCATGCGCGTGGTTAAGAGCTACGTGCGCGAAGACTTTGAGAAGGAGAAATTCGCGACCGCCGCACGCGACGTCCAGATGGACTTCACCCGCGCCGAGAAGCTGCTCGCCTTTAACAACCCCATGATGAACATCTGCGTCAACGGCGCGTTTGTCGTCATCATCTACCTGGGATCCAAGCTCATCATCACGAGCCAGGGCACGCTGTTCGACGTGGGCCAGCTCTCCTCGATCTTTACCTATGGCTTCGCGATCCTCATGAGCCTGATGCAGCTGTCGATGATCTTTGTCATGGTGACCATGGCCGACGAATCGGCGCACCGCATTACCGAGGTGCTGGCCGCCGAGCCCACGATCGCCGATCCCGCCGAGCCCGTGCTCGAGGTTGCCGACGGTTCCATCGACTTTGACCACGTGAGCTTTAAGTATTCCGCGCATGCAAAGCGCCAGGCGCTCGACGATATCGACCTGCACATTAAGAGCGGCGAAACCATCGGCATCATCGGCGGTACCGGCTCGGCCAAGTCCACGCTCGTTAACCTCATCGCCCGCCTGTACGACGCCACCGAGGGCACCGTGCGCGTGGGCGGCATGGACGTGCGCGACTACGACTTGGACGCCCTGCGCCACCAGGTGGCCATGGTGCTGCAGAAAAACGTACTGTTTAGCGGCACCATTGCCGAAAACCTGCGCTGGGGCGACCCGAACGCCACCGACGAGGAAGTCCGCGAGGCGGCACATCTGGCCTGCGCCGATGAGTTTGTCGATGGCTTCCCCAAGGGCTATGACACCTGGATCGAACAGGGCGGCTCCAATGTTTCCGGCGGTCAGAAGCAGCGCCTGTGCATTGCGCGTGCCCTGCTGCGTCGCCCCAAGATCTTGATCCTGGACGACTCCACGAGCGCCGTCGACACCAAGACCGACGCCAAGATTCGCGCAGGGCTGGCAAGCTATCTGCCCAACACGACCAAGCTCATCATCGCCCAGCGCATTAGCTCCGTGCAGGATGCAGACCGCATCATCGTCATGGAGGGCGGCCGCATCGCGCAGATCGGCAACCACGATGAGCTGCTCAAGACGAGCGAGATCTACCGCGAGACCTTTACCTCGCAGAACAAGATGTCTGCCGAGGGCGAAGGGGCCGTCGAGGCCGACACCGAGGCATCTGCAGCACAAGCTCAGACCCAGGAAGGAGGCGAGGCACATGAGTAAGGCAACGACCGCCGAGCGCGCGCTCAACCGCAAGGGCGGCACCATGTCGCGCCTCATCAAGACGCTCTTTGGCTTCT
>URTB01000140.1 GCA_900550595.1 uncultured Collinsella sp. | reverse complement strand
CTCCCGGGCACGCCCCGGCGATGGGAGGCGCCCGCAACGGAAATCCGCATGCGGGCTTATTGTACCCCGCCGCCAAGCCATATTTCGACAAATATAGGTGGGCGGTAAAGGTTTACCTCGGGTGACCGCCAAGGGCAAAATGAATGCTTCGTCCCCGGGCGGCTGGCTCGGACACGCTAAGGAGTGTCCCCACGTGCCGGCATAAAAGGAAGGTCCCTATCTGCCGGCTAGAGGGCGCCGAGGATGATGGCATAGGTGGTGGATTCGCCGAGTTTGAGCTCGTCGCCGGGATTGAGCTGGGCAGAGCGGCCGGGCTCCACCTGAATGCAGACGCTCGTGGCCCCGTTTACCACCACCGTGCCGTTGGTTGACGACAGGTCCTCGACATGCCAGGCATTTTGAGCATCGCACCAGATATGGGCATGGCGAGCCGAAACATCGTCACCGACGTCGGTGATGTCGCCCTCCCCCGTGGCCAGCGCGCCGATCTCGACGCCCTCCTCACTCGGTTGAATCCAGCGCGGAGCGCTCACCACGTAGCCGTTTTGCACGCGCAACAGTCCCAGCGGATGCGCCGGCGAAGCCTCGTTCTCGCCTGTGACTGAAGATGTGCTCAGCGAGCGCGGCGTCGACGTGGCACCGCCGCAGGTCGCATGCGCGTAATCGATGGCGTAGGTCACCGACGAGCGAACATCCGCCGAACAGCCTACGGCGACGAACAGCACCAGGATGGCCTCCGCGCGCTCGGCGGGCATGAGCTCCGCCGCCTGTGACAGGCGCTCGAGCGCATTGCGATAGAGATTCGTGTCCTGATGGCATTCCTCGAGCGCACGAACCATAGGTTCGCCAGCAGGCCCGCACACCATATTGGTCACCGCTGCAGCATCCATGGGATTGCGGCGGCGCAGGGCCAGCTGCGACATAATGCGCGCGGCCGAGGTACCGTAATCGGCAAAATAACGCTCCTGCAGTGTGCCGACCGGTGCACGCACGATAAAGCGCGAGACCCACGAACGATCGGCGGCGCGACTCTGAGGGCTACGGCCATCGGCAAGCGGACGGCTTGAGAGCACCAGACCGCACAGCTCGATATGGCTCAGGCGCGCCGCGCGCTTAAAGATGTCGAACATTGCCCCGCACGGGGTGAGCTCGGTTTGAGAAGCCATGGGCTTAGCCCTCCTTGGTCACAGAGATATCGTCAGATGCTTCGGCAGGCCCGCCAAAGACGCGCGCCGCCGCGGCTCCGCCGGCAAGCGGTGTCGCCATGGGGATTTTCGCACGTCGCGCGGACACGACGGGAAGCTCGAAGGCAAACCCCATCGCCAGCAAAAACCACGTGAGCGCATAGGTCGCAATTAAGGCAGCCACCAGACCACCTGCCACGGCATGTTGGGAGAACACCGTGCATGCGAGTACGACCAACACCGGAACCTCGTAGGCAGATAGTGCGAGCACGCCCTGCAAGAACCCCGCGCGGCGATTGCGCGCCAAGGCTCCGGCGGCAATGCCCGCCACGCCCGGCAGCGCCAACGCCAGCGCAGCGACGATGCCCGGCAACTTTCCGGACCACATAAGAGGCCCCACGGCAATCGTCACGTGGGTGCCCGACACCAGCACCGCAGCCGACGCCACGACCGCGGCCCAAAGCACACCGCAGACCGCCGTCGACGCAATCATCGCCGCACGTCGCATCGCCCGGCCCGATACCTCCATCGGACACGGCATGAGCGGCTCGGCGCGAAGCGAGCGAGCGACATTTTGCGCATAGTGGTCGCAAAACGCCGAGAGCGCCGCTTCCACGGCAGCAGGCTCCGGACGGTCTTCCTGGTGACACGACAGACAGGCCATCACCACGTCGGACAGCTGCGTATCGACAAACGCCAGTGCATCGCGCAAGTCCTCGGAATTTGGATCGAGCCCCAGCTGCTGAGCCTGTTCGGCCGCGGCAAGCGCCACATCGGGCTCGCGTCGCAACAGCTGCGTCAAGTCGCAGCCGGGCGCGTGGGCGCCGACGGGATAATCGGGCAGCGTATCCATCTTGAGGCGATAAGGGCTGGCGATATCACGCGTCTTCTTGCGCGAGCCCGAGGTCCCCGACGCGCCCGGTGCCGCCTCATACGGCGCGACGCCGGCAATGAGCTCGTAGACCGCGCTCGCCGCGGCGTACACGTCAATCGCCGGCGACATGCGCAAGGCACGCAGGTCGGGAATATCGTCGGTGAGCATCTCGGGCGGGGCATAGGCAACCGTCGCGCGACGCAGCGTGGCATAGCGCTCCGTAAACGACGCCTTGCCGCCGGTACCGGCCACGGCCGATGCAGGCTCGAGCGCCAGCGACGAGCCAAAGTCGATCAGGCACAGGTCAAAAGTGCCCTCGGCAAGCTGCCGGTCAAGCGGCAGACGCGCCGTACGCACCATAATATTAGCGGGCGAGATGTCGCGATGGACAAAGCCCTCACCCACCAGGCTCATACGGCAGAGCAGGTCGAACAGGTCGCGACCCAGACGCGCCGCCACAAGAGGCGACAGGCGCCCGGCATCATCAACGGCAAAGCGCGAGCGCAGGCGGGCGAGCGTCTCGCCCTCGACCCATTCCATGACAATCGCGGGGACACCGTCGACCTCGCCCCAGCCATAGAGGCGGGGAAAGCCCTTAAGGCCCGAAAGGGCGCGATGGCATTCATATTCCTCGCGAAACGCCGCCTTGAACTTGGTGACCAGCGCCTCGTGAGCGGCATCGTCGTCAAATTCGTCGCGAGTTGGCAAGATGAGCTGCTTGAGCGCCACGGCCTCGCCCTGCGCGTTGACGGCACGCGTCACACGGCCGATACCGCCGCGGCGCATGGTGGCGTCATCGGCAAACAGCATCGTAAAACGGCGCAGGTAGGCGGGAAGCTCGTCCGTGCCCAGGGCGACGGCCGGCTCAAACCCGTCGACGCGCGCCAGGCGCAGGCCCACCATGGGATCGCAGGCAAGCGATTGGCTTGTGGCGGGAACAAGATTGGTCATCATAGAGCGATCGCCGCCACATTGTTATTGAAGTTGTTGAGCGCGGCGTTATCGTCGCCGTAATGTCCGACCCATTGACACAGGTTTGTGTAGCAGCCCCAAAGGTTAGCGAATTGTCGATACCACTTTGACTGGGGAGGAAACGTCTGCCGGCCAAACTCGGCACGGATGACAAACATGTCATTGACCAGGCTATCGCATGGTCCGGTGTCGCCCGTGGCGTTATAGGTCGACACCACGCTATTGGCGCGGGCGACATAGCCATCGAGCATGTTGTATTTGGTCACGAGCCAACTGTGGATACTCTCCTCCTCGGCAGCCGAGAGGCCACCCGTGCCCGTGTCCCCGCCGGCATCGCCGTCCGTCGAGCCACCACTCGAAGATCCACCGCCAGAGGCGGAGCCCAAACCGGTGCCAGAACCGGACCCGTCCGAGCCGCCGGGCTTACCCGCCTGCTGCGTATCCTGCTCCTTCTGCTGCTCCGCCTTGTTAATGACAGAAGCCACGCTGTTATTGGAAAGCTTCGTAATAACCTTGGTGTTAGTGAGCACGATGGTCTTGCCGTTTGCCAGCGTGATCTCGTTGGACTCCTGCTCGCCCTCGTCCGCGGGATCGACGCCAAACACGGTGCGCCCGACCACGCTCGCCCATGCATATCCGGTTGTCGTTCCCAGGTCGCTCTTGGCCTTGCGCCCTATATGCAACTCGCGTGCAGCATGCGCCTGCACCATGGACGGCACCGTCATGCCATAGGCCGAAACGCCGGCAACAACGAGCACCAGCGAGCACGACAGCAGCACGTACGCCCGAGGCGCCAGGCCCAGCCGGCGTCGCATGCGCACCGCGGTGCCACGCTTTGTCTGAGTGCCCCCGGCCCGCATGCGCTCTCCTCTAACAAAAACACGCCGCTCAGAAGCGGCGCATTCATTCATATCCATATGTGAGTGTATCAGCGAATCAAAAAGGTTGCGCAACGAATGAGCAAATACGGAGTACAAACGCCCCCATCCACGCGATAAGCGAAAGTAGAACAGGTTTGTTGCACAACAAACAAGCGAACGCGTGCCTAATTATGAGTACCCCGTGCGGCAGAACGGCCGGCCATGCCGCGGAGTACCCGGCGACTAAATCGTTCGACGGGCCTCGATAGCGCGCCCAAGCGTAAGCTCGTCGGCATACTCCAGGTCGCCGCCCACGGGCAGTCCGCTCGCCAGACGCGATACCTCAACGCCCAGCGGCTTGATAGTGCGGGCCAGGTAGCTCGCCGTGGTCTCGCCCTCGATATTGGGGTTGGTGGCGATGATGACCTCGTGGATGTCCTCGCGGCCCAAGCGTGCCAGCAGCTCGCGAATGTGCAGCTGCTCGGGGCCAATCTTGTCCATGGGACTGATCACGCCGCCCA
>URTB01000139.1 GCA_900550595.1 uncultured Collinsella sp. | reverse complement strand
GGCGGCCTTGGCATGGTTGATCGACTCGACCGTCTGGGGCATGACGCCGTCGTCGGCGGCCACGATCAGAATGACGATGTCGGTCACCTTAGCACCACGGGCGCGCATAGCCGTAAAGGTGGCGTGACCCGGGGTATCGATAAAGGTGATCTTGCGGTCGTTGATCATGACCTGCGAAGCGCCGATGGCCTGCGTAATGCCGCCCGCCTCGCCGGCAGCGACGCCGGTGTGGCGGATGGCGTCGAGCAGGCTCGTCTTACCGTGGTCGACGTGACCCATGACGGTGACGACCGGGGCGCGCGGCTTAAGGTCAGCGGGATCGTCGTAAAACGAGAAGGAGTTCTCCTCCTCGGGGGTAATAATCTTGATCTGACGGCCCAGGTCGTCGGCAACGAGTTCGACGAGGTCGTCGGACATGGACTGCGTCATGGTGAGCGGCGTGCCCAGAAGGAACAGGCGCTTGATGATGTCGTTGGCCGGAACGTCGAGCGCCTCGGCAAGTTCCTGGACGGTAACGCCCTGGGAGACCTTGATGGCGTCGAGCTCCTCGGGGTTCACGCCCTGGGCAAGCGCCTCCTCAATCTTGCGCTCTTCCTGAGCCTTAGCAGCCTCGCGCTCACGCTTCTCCTTGCGCTTCTTGCGGCGACCGGTGGACTCGCGAGAGGCCTCTTCGACGGCGGCACGAGCCTCCTCGAGGACCTTCTCGCGGCTGTACTCCTCGGCCTCGCGCGCCATGCGGCTGTAGTGGTCCTCTTCGTTGTTGTGACCACCCTTGCGCTTCTTGCCCTTACCCTGCTTATCGGGGTTGGGAAAATTCATGCCAGCAGTAACATTGTTGCTGGCATTGGTGCGATGGCTGTGCGGACGGTTTTCGGAGCCGTTGCGCTCGGAGTTATCAGAGCCGTTGCGGTCGTTACGACGGCCGCCTCGACGATCGTTGTTGCCGCCGCGACGGTTGCCGCGCTCGGCGGCGCGCTCGGCCTTAGCCTTGTCCTCGGCGTCCTTCTTCTCCTTGAGCACGGTCTCCTGTGCGGCGATCTGGTCGAGCAGCGAACGGAAGCGCGAACCGGAGTCAGAGGCGGGAACGGCGCGGCGTTGAGCCTCGCGGGCAGCCTCCTCTTTCTCGCGGGCAAGGCGCTCCTGCTCGGCCTTCTTCTTGGCCTCGGCCTCGGCACGGGCTGCCTCCTCGGCTGCCTGGGCGGCGGCAAACTGGCGGCGTTCCTCCTCGCGTGCCTTCTCGGCGGCGATGCGCTCGCGCTCGGCCTCGGCGGCTCGCGCCGCCTCTTCGGCGGCGGCAGCCTCTTCCTCGGCCTGCTTGGCGGCCTCGACTTCCTGGGCGCGGGCCGCGATCACCGGGGCAAGCTGCTTGCGGACCATGGCAACATAAGCGTCCTCCAGGGCGGAGGAAGCAGACTTAGCGGGAATCTTCATTTCGGCGAGATGACCCATCAGTTCCTTGGAGGTCATGCCGAACTCTTTGGCCAGGGTGGACACACGGACTTTTGCCATATGACTTCACCTACCCTTTCTGGCACCGGCGGTGCCTAGATACTGAACGAGCGTGGGATGTGCGTCGGGACCCGCCCAACGCGACCGCGCGCTAGATCAGGTCCTCCGCATCATCGAAGGCATCGGTGTCGTGGACACCGCAGAAACGGGAGCCGGGACGGGCCTGGTTGCGGCACTGGACACCATCCTCAGACACATACTCGCAACGACGGACATCGTTGTCACCCTCGTCACCGATCAGGTCGGCAGCGGGCTCCTCGTGAACGGGCACGTTCTTGAGGATGTCAGCGGCAAGGGTCTCGGACTTGATGTCGATGTGCCAGCCGGTCAAGCGTGCGGCGAGGCGGGCGTTCTGGCCCTCCTTGCCAATGGCGAGCGAAAGCTGATCATCGGGCACGATGACGCCGGCGTAGGCCTTCTCCTCATCAATGAGAACGCGGGTGACCTTGGCGGGCGACAGGGCGTTGGCAACGTAGACGGCCGGATCGGCATCCCACAGGATGACGTCGACGCGCTCACCGCGCAGCTCACCCACGACGGCACGCACACGGCTGCCCTTGGGGCCGACGCAGGCGCCCACAGGATCCAAGCGGTCGTCGAGCGAGTGGACGGCGACCTTGGAACGCTGACCAGGCTCGCGGGCAATCGACTTGATCTGGACGGTGCCCTCATAGATCTCGGGCACCTCCTGCTCAAACAGACGGCGCATGAGCTCGGGGTGGGTGCGCGAGATGACAATCGGCGGACGGCTGTGCTCACCGCGGACCGGAGGAAGGGTGGAGTTGGGGTCGCGAACGTCGATGATCACGGCCTTGATGTGCTGGTTGTGCAGGTAACGCTCGCCCATAGGACGCTCGTTGCGCTCGTTCTCGTAACGGCGCTGGTCAAAGTGGGGCAGCTCGGCCTCGACGCCCTCGCGGATCTTAACGATCGTGAAGTCGGGCGTGGACTGCAACACGGTACCGCTGATGAGGTCGCCGATGCGGCCGGAGAACTCCTCGTAGATCTGCTCGCGGGCGGAATTGCGCACGATGGCGTTGATCTCGGCCTTGGCGTGCTGGGCGGCGATGCGGCTGGTGTTCTTGGGGGTGACGTCGATCTCCTCGAACTCAGTGAAGTTGCCCTCCTCGTCCATGGAATCGTCAATCGGCTCCAGGCGGTAGACATAGATCTTGCCGGTGGTGCGGTCAATGGTCACCTTGGCGCCCCACTCAAGATGCAGGATCTCGGCGTAGCTCTTGGCGAGCGACTGTTCCAGGCGGTCGATCAGGTAAAGCTGGTCGATGTGCTTCTCCTGGCAAAGCTCCATCAGGGCGGACATCATGTCGGATGCTGCCATGTTAGTTTCCTTCCTTCGCGGGCTTGAAGTCATAGACGGGCTTCAACTTGCACTTTTTAACATCAGAGAAATTGAGGGTGACAGACTCGCCGTCCTCGAGCTCGAGAGTCACGTTGGTCTCGGTCGCGGCGGCAATCTTGCCGGTGTACTTGCGACGGCCCTCGGTGGCGGTGGAGGAAAGCTCGCAGTCTTCGCCCACAAAGCGGGCGAAGTCGCGCGGACGGCGCAGCGGGCGCGCCATGCCCGGGCTCGACACCTCGAGCGTGTAGCTCGAAGAGATAGGGTCGAGCTCCTCAATCACATCGCCGACCCACTTGGTGTTGGCCGTGACGTCGTTGAGCGACAGGCTCTGACCCTCGGCACCCTCGATACGCACGCGTACGCAGGGGGCCTTGGTGGCACCCACGAGCTCAACGTCGACGATGTCGACATCGTGCTGGGGAGCGACGGCCTCGAGCGCGTCGATGATCACCTGCTCGGTCTTGGTCTTGACCATTGCGGCACCTCCATCCATACAAAAAAGAAGCGGGGCCGAAACCCCACTTCTTTCATTTACAACTTCATTTGCAAACAAACTATACCAATACCTGAGAAAACGTGCAAGCACAACGCAAACCCGCAGGTCAGCGTGCCCACAGCTTCTCCACAAGAAATGGATATTTGGACGAGAACCCCCATATGGCGCCCCCCAAAAAGCCCCAGAACGGGCCATGCGTCCCAGCCCATAAGGCGAATCGGGCCCTAAGGGCATTCCAACCTTGGGCGCCTATCGGCCAGACTGGTGCTAGGGGGCATACTGCAGCAAGAGCGCCGGCCGCTCGTATTGCCCGCATGCCCTTCCATAACCTCTACGGCAAGGAGGAACCATGAGACGTCTAGGAGCCCTCTGCACGACTGTGCTCGCCATCACAGCCTGCTCGTTCGCCCTGACGGGATGCAGCAACATCGATGGCAAAACCGGACCATGTGAGCCGGATACAGAAAGCACCGAAGCTGCCGAGGAAACGACGCCACAGGGTAGCTTCGATAAAATCAACGAAGACGAAACCGATCCCCAGGGCCTGGGCCCAGAACCCCAAGAACAGCTCCCCATCGACCTTGAGGCGGACGAGAACGTCCACGTCGCCTGCGTGAGTAAAGATACCGATGGCTACGGCGATGCCGTCCTGGTCTTTACGGTGACCAACAACACCGGTGTCGACATGATGTTTGGCGACGTGGACTCCTACGCCTACGTAAACGGCGTGATACGTGACGTGCACATGCGCCAGCCGGTCGCGGCGGGCGAGGAAACGCGTGCCATGCTCACCTTTGCGGGCACCTACGACGACCCAGACTTTGATGTGAACAATGACCTCAACGACATCTACCTCAACATCTGGATGTTTGAGGAGCAAACCGGCAACGTCTACTTTAGGGACTTGGTACACATTCCGTAGATGTTGACGCTAGGCACAAGCCAAGAAGTGCATATAACGCAAGACGAGGGACGACCCCAACGGAATAGCCCCTCGTCTTTTATGCGTAAGTTATGCTCACAGTGCTTACTTGACCACCAGGTTGACCAGCTTGCCGGGCACGCAGATGGCCTTGACGA
>URTB01000138.1 GCA_900550595.1 uncultured Collinsella sp. | reverse complement strand
GGAAGTCAACGTTGTTGTCGGCATGCACGCCGCCGTTGAGGATATTCATCATAGGCGTGGGCAGCAGGTGAGCGTTGACGCCGCCCAGGTACTGGTACAGCGACAGGCCCGCCGACTCTGCCGCAGCGCGGGCAACGGCCAGCGATACGCCCAGAATGGCGTTGGCGCCGAGCTTGGTTTTGTTGGGCGTACCGTCGGCGACGATTAGTGCGGCATCGACGGCGCGCTGATCGAAGGCATCGAGGCCCACGACGGCGTTGGCGCACTCGTTGTTGACGTGCTCGACGGCTTGCGAAACGCCCTTGCCCAGGTAGCGACCCTTGTCGCCGTCGCGCAGCTCGCAAGCTTCGAAAGCACCGGTCGAAGCGCCCGAAGGCACCATCGCGCGACCGAAGCTGCCGTCCTCGAGCACGACCTCGACCTCGACGGTAGGGTTGCCGCGGCTGTCGAGCACCTCGCGACCGTAGACATCCAAAATATCGCTCATGTTGTCTCCCTCTCACTTGGAAACGGGTTGAATGCTTGGCGACTGGCCGACGGTGCACCATTGGTGCGCCTCCGTAAGTTAGCCATGTCGCACTTTTTGCATTATGCCCTAAGTTAGCCGAGGGATACATATGAATTGGAGAAATCATTCTTTGGGGCGCTTGTTTTTTCACCGAGCATTCATCTCTAGAGGTCGCCCCCCCCCATTAAATTCTTATATCGGCATACCGTCTTTACCTGGCTTGCGAATGAAAGTGTCAATGTTGTGCTTTCACATCGTGCAAAGTTCTGGATATCGTGCAAATCTAAGGGTCTGAAGTTCTGGATATCGTGCATAATCAGGTTATAAAAGTTCTGGATATCGTGCACGAGGTAGCCATGCTTAAACGAAAAGCCTATGACAAACTACTAAAGTGGAAGCATGAAAGCGCTGGTAAAACAGCACTTCTTATTGAAGGAGCCCGCCGCGTCGGCAAGAGCACGCTTGCCCGCACGTTTGGAGAAACCGAATACAAGTCCTGCCTTGTCATTGATTTCTTTCAAGCACCTGCCGAAGTTAAGCAATATTTTGAGGACTATCGCACTGACTTCGACTCGCTCTTCCTCTATCTCTCGGTTTTCTATAACGTCAAACTCTATGAACACGAGACGCTTATCGTCTTTGACGAGGTCCAGATGTACCCGCAAGCACGCGGACTCATCAAGTATCTCGTTGCAGACGGACGTTACGACTACATCGAAACTGGATCCCTGCTCAGCATCAAGCAGAACATTAAAGATATCGTCATCCCATCCGAGGAAGAATCTCTGGAACTTGAGCCCCTCGACTTTGAGGAGTTTCTTTGGGGCATGGACGAAAAGGGGCTGGCCGATCTCATTCGCATGAGTTTTAACAAGATGAAGCCGCTCCCCGATGCCCTACATCGCAGAGCGCTCTCCCTTATGCGCGAATACATGCTCGTAGGCGGCATGCCTGAGCCGGTATCCATCTATGTTGAACAGCGCGCTTTTGCGCCCGTCGACGCTTCGAAGCGCCGAATCGTCCAGCTCTATCGCAACGATATCTCTCGTTTTGCAACCGGTTACGAATTCAAAGTCGTCTCCGTACTCGATGGCATCCCGGGTCAGCTCTCTAGGCACGAAAAACGATTCAAGCTTTCCTCACTTGATAAAAACGCACGCATGCGCACCTACGAAGAAGCCTTCTTTTGGCTGGCAGACGCGCGAATTGCCAATATCTGCTATGCCGCAAGCGAACCGAGCGTGGGCCTTTCACTCAGCATGGAGCAAACGGCCCTCAAGTGCTACATGGCAGACACCGGCCTGCTTGTAACGCTTGCCTTCTCTGACAACAACGATACCGATGAAGACGTTTACAGGGCCGTGCTTCGCGGCGACATCGGATTGAACGAAGGAATGCTTACCGAAAACTACGTTGCCCAATCTCTAAAGGCCAATGGACACAGGCTCTTCTTTTATTTCCAAAGCGGAAAGAAGGAGGGAGAGGAGCGCATGGAAATCGACTTCCTCGTTACCCGACCCTATGTCAATGCCGCCGGAAAGCCGCGCATCAGCCCCATCGAAGTTAAGTCGCCACGCAGATACGGAACCATCTCCCTCGACCGATTCCGCGCGCGCTTTAACAAGAAGATTGGGATGGCTTACGTGTTGCACCCTAAACAACTCGAGTGGGATGCCGAAGCGCAGCTGACACATCTTCCGTTGTATATGGCTTTTTGCTTGTAGAGACCTCTCTACGAATGGATGCCGTGAGAGACGCAAGCCTCACTCGCTTGCTTTTGCTTGGTCCCACAGGTCGTTGAGTTGAGCGGTTGAGCAGGCGGCGAGGTCATCGCCCGCCTCGTGCACGACGGCCTCTATCGCAGCCCAGCGACGGCGGAACTTGGCCGTGCTGGCACGCAGGGCGCTCTCGGCGTCGATTCCCTCCTTGCGCGCAACGTTGACCAGGGCAAAGAGCAGGTCGCCAAACTCCATCTCGCGCTCGGGCGAGCCGGGCTCCTCGGCCTCAAACTCGGCACGCTCCTCGGCAACCTCGTCCCACACATCCTGGACCGTCTCCCACTCAAAGCCCACGGCAGCCGCCTTGCGCGACACCTTCTGAGCCTGCATCAGCGCCGGCAGATGCGTGGGCACGCCGTCGAGCAGTCCCTCGGGCGCAGCCTCGCCCGCCGCCACGGCCTTGTCCTTGGCGGCCTTCTCGGCAAGCTTGACCTCATCCCAGATCTTGAGCACTTCGTCGGAGCTCTCGGCATCCGCATCGCCAAATACGTGCGGATGACGGCGGATGAGCTTGGCGTCGATATCGCGCGCCACGTCGGCCAGCGTAAACTCACCGGCGTCCGCCGCAATCTGCGCATGCAACACTACCTGCATGAGCACGTCGCCCAGCTCCTCGCGCAGATGCGTGGCATCGTCGGCCTCGATGCAATCGAGCGCCTCGTAGGCCTCCTCGATCATGTTTTTGCCGATGCTGCGGTGCGTCTGCTCGCGGTCCCACGGGCAGCCGTCGGGCTGACGCAGGCGCCAGATGGTCTGCACCAGATGCTGCAGCTCGACTGACGCGTCTACCAGCGTGGACAGATCGCGCGAGCCCTCGGCATTTTGCTGAGCCATGTGCTGCGCCATGGTTATTCCTCCTCCATGACCACGTGGCGGAACGCGCCGCCCTCGTAGATGCCGTAGATGTGCGAGCCGTCCTTGGGGATGCTCACGCTGCCGGGGTTGAAGAGCCACAGGCCCGGGTGCGCGGCGCTCTCCTCGTTAACCTTGATGTGCGTATGGCCGTAGACGAGCGCGGAGTCCTCGGGCAGCGCGGGCGCGTGGTCGACGCTGTTGTGCATGCCGGCGCCAAAGACGTGGCCGTGTGTCAGGAACAGCTCGCGGCCGCTCTCGTCGAACAGCGTGGCGTAGTCGGCCATGACGGGAAAGTCGAGCACCATCTGGTCGACCTCGGCGTCGCAGTTGCCGCGCACCGCGATGATGCGGTCGGCCAGGGCGTTGAGCAGCGGAATCACACGCTTGGGGGCGTAGTCGCGCGGCAGGTCGTTGCGCGGACCGTGGTAGAGCAGGTCGCCCAGCAGGACGATGCGGTCGGGCTGCTCGGACTCGATGGCGGCGCAGAGGCGCTCGGTCCAATATGCCGAGCCGTGAATGTCGGAGGCGATAAGGTATTTCATGGGGAGATCCTTTCGGGTGGGATTGATGTGGCTGGGCGCTGGATGTCGCCGGCCGCGCTATTCAAATCGCAGTGCCGCGCCCTGGGCCGCCTGCATCACGCGCTGGAGCGGTACGTTGTGCTCACGGGCAAGGCGGGCACAGTCTTCGTACTCGGGTGCCGCGCGCTCACTGCCGTCGGGCAGGGTGGCCACCTTGACGGACACCTCGCCCCATGGCGTCGTTACGCGCTCAAAGCGGCGTGGTAGGCAAACGCGCTCCATAACCTGGCGGCGGATGGCATTGGTCGTGGTTTCCAAAAAGATGATCGTCTGCAGGCGCTCAATATCCTCGTGGGTGCAGATTACCTGCAGTTGCCAGCCGGGGCGGCCTTTCTTGCAATAGAGGGGCAGCCAGTGCACCTCGCGCGCACCGGCCTCGCGCAGGCGGTCGGCGGCGTAGGCGAGCACCTCGGGCGACGCGTCGTCGATATCGCATTCCAGCTTGACGATGGTCTCGGGCGCATCGGTCTCGCGGGACAGCGGAGATTTGCTATCGCATGGCATACGGTCCGGCTCCTTTCCGCACGGGCTCGTTTTGTTCACCCAAACGCTAACACATCGCGGGCGGCGCGGGGGTGTCGTCCTCGGATGGGCGCGACTTTCCCCACGTTGGCGCACCCGACACGCCACGCCGTTACAATGGAGCGGATTCGCTTGACGCAAAGGAGCCTCCATGTCTGCTTGCCCGCTGGTCGATTGCCATACCCACACCTCGTTCTCGGACGGCCATGCCTCGT
>URTB01000137.1 GCA_900550595.1 uncultured Collinsella sp. | reverse complement strand
CGGCCTCGAGCACCTCGGGGGTGGTGCCGGACTCGGAGGCGGTCAGCACGACGGATTTGTCGGTCATGCGCTTGTGGCCCATGACGTTCCACTCGGCGGCGTGGATCAGGTAGACCTCGAGGTCGCGGTCGCCGAACTTGTTCATGAGGTACTCGAGCTGCATGAACTCGTCCCAGGTGCCGCCGACGCCCATCAGGAAGACGGCGTCGTAGCCCTCCTCGTGCACGCGGTCGGCCAGGGCGGTCATCTTCTTGCCGGCCTCGTAGACGTTCCTGCCGTCCTCGAGGTAGCCCTCCTGGTCGAAGTGCATGATCTCGATCTTCTCGGTCTCCTTCATGTGTGTCCTCCCATCACATGTGCGCAATTCTATACATCGCGCTTCTTGCTGATACCAATTATAGCCATACGATTGCTTGTTATTTAATACCAATCCAAACTCACGGAGATTTGCGGCGAACGGTCGGTTTCCTCGCCCGAGTGGTATTACAACGCCAATAGTTGTCTATTTCGAGCGCTACTGCCAACGGGCTCCCCACAACTCGCCAGCTATAAAAGCGTTGCGCCAGACCCGCCCAAGCGTTTCCAGCGCAACCGCGCAGTTTAGTTATTCGGCTTCCATCTCCGCTGTCACACGGCGATACATCTCGATAACCTGAGTCGTCGCCTTGGACGGATCCTGATAGTAGCGGCCATCACACGTCTCGGCCGAGACATAGCCCGTATAGCCGTGGCGCATGAGTGCCTCGAGGTCGGCACGCATATCACGCTCGCCGTCGCCCCAGGCAAGATGCGTCGTGCCGCCGCCCACATCTACAAAGTGGGTGTGAACGATCTTTTCGCCCAAAACCTCAAAGTAGCCGTCGATCGTGTCGCCGGCAACTTCCATGGCGCCAAAGTCGATACAGGCCTTCAGGTTGGGACGATCGACCGCCTCGAGGATGCGCACGACATCCTGTGCGGTGTTGACCAACACGGACTCCGACGGCTGCAGGGCCTCGAGCGCGACGCGAATACCGCGCGTATCGGCGTAGTCGCACACCGAGCGCAGCATGGCAACGCTGCGGGCCCAGGCGTCCTCAGCCGGCTCGTCCAGATAGGCCCAACCACTCGTCACCAGAATCTGCGGCGCGCCCAACTCAACGGCTACGTCGATCACATTCTTAAAGTACGAGAGGATGCGTTTTTGGCCCGCCTCACCGCGCACCGCGACGTTCCACGGCTTGGGGTTGTTCTGCTCGGGGCACACGCACACGATCTTGATACCGTATTGGGCGGCAAGATCGCGAATCTTATCCACCGAATCGTGCTCATGGCAATCCACATACAGGTGCATCGAGCCGGTCCACAGCTCGATATTGCGATAGCCGGCCTCACCTGCAGCCTTAAAAAACGTCTCGATGCTGTAGTAACGATGGTTGATGTTCATGAGCGAAAGCTCGGGTACGACCATAGCCCTCCCCTTTCGTACGGAGTTTTAAAAAACAGGGGGCCGCCGCAGATGCGACAAGCCCCCAAAGATCGACGCAACCGTTAGACGCGATGGAAGCGCGATTCGAACATATTAGGCAAGCACGCCAAAGTAAGCGCCGATGATGCCCACGACCATGGTGCAGAGGATCAGGACCATCGGGTTGATCTTCTTGGAGAGCAGCCAATAGTAGAGCCAGAAGGCGGCCATGCCGAGCATACCGGGCATGATACCGTCCAGGATGTCCTGGAGAGTCTGGGCGGAGTCGCCCTGACCAATGGCGATGGGCAACGAAGCCCAGAACATGTCCTTGCTCATGGCGCCGACGACCATGACGCCGACAATGCCGACGCAGGCCATGATCTTTTGCATCAGGCCGGTCTTCTGAGCCTCGTCGAGGAAGCCAATGCCTAGCTCATAACCCTTGATAGCGCCAAAGATACGAATCAGGAACGCCGGGATGTTGTAGACGAGCAGGAAGGCGATGGGGCCAAAGACGTTGCCGGCCTGGCACAGGCTGATGCCCACGGCAGCGGCGACGACGCGCAGGGTGGACAGGAAGAAGGAGTCACCCAGGCCGGAAAGCGGACCCATGAGGGCGGCCTTGATGTCGTTGACGCTCTCGGGCTCAACCTCGCCACGAGCGACCTTTTCTTCCATGGCCATCGCGATGCCACCCACGAAGGGAGCGAGCTGCGGGGTGATGTTGAAGAATGCGCTGTGACGGTGCAAGGCCTCGGCGTAATCATCGGGACGGCCGGCATAGATCTTCTTGAGCATGTTGGCGACCATCAGGCAGAAGGCAATGTTCATCTGCTTGTAGTAGGTCCAGGAGAATTCCATGCCCAGGGCGCCGGTGTTCACGGCGCTCTTAATGAGGTCGGAGCGAGTAATCTGGTTCTCGGAATTAGAAGTCATCGTCCTCATCCCCTTCCACAGAAAGCTGGGACTGGGCGCCACCAAGGCCCAGCAGGTCGTACTTGTCGATGCCGATGATGATTGCGATCAGGGCGACGCCGAGGACGGGCACGTTGGCATAGGAGCACAGCAGGAAGCCCAGGAAGTAGAACGGCACGAGCTGCTTGGTAAGCACCAGACGGCCGAGCATGGCGAAGCCCATGGCAGGCAGGATGTTGGCTGCGACGCCAAAGCCATCGAGGACGAACGTCGGGATGAAGTCGAGCAGGCCCTGAACGGCGTCGGCACCCAGATAGAAGGAGACCGAGCACAGGATAAAGGCCAGGACGACAATCACGAGACCGATAATCCAGTGCATAGCGTAGATACCCTTGAGGTTACCCTTGCTGGCAAAGACGTCGGCACGGTCGACCAGAAGGGGCATACCGGCGTTGACGACGTTCTTAATGGCCAGGCACAGAGTGGCGATGGGCATCGCGAGCGCGATAGCGGCCTCGGTGCTCTGACCCAGCTGAATAGCGAAGGCGCAGGCGAGCACACCGCCAATACACTCATCGGGCGGCACGTAAGCGCCGATGGAGATTGAACCCATGAAGAGCAGCTCGAGGCTCGCACCGATGGCGAGGCCGGACTGCAGGTCCCCGAGGACTATGCCGACGAGCGGGCACAGAACGATCGGGCGGAACGCATAGAGCGTACCGAGCTGATAATCGAGCTTACCGAAGGCAGCGATAAGTCCGATGAGGATCGCTTGAACAAGCATTGTTCCTCCCTTTGATCCCTCTTGGATCCGCGCGGCGATTCCCGACTTGTCAGCGCGCCCTTTTCCATGCCGACAATCGCCTAGACAGATCCAGCTTGTACCGGTGTGCTGTTAACACCTAAACCGGTGCAAATGATTTGATACCAATTATATAGTCATGAGAAAACTATTTAATACCAATCGCTCAACGGGCGTGTACTCCCGGTGAACGGTAGATGGGGGTAACGGGTAAAGCGTTTATCCGGTACGCCCACGAATAGGGGCGGCGCCGTGCGCGCCGCCCGTGGTTCCCAATTAGAGGGCGCTTAGGGCATCGACCTTGGGGTCGTCGGCCAGAGCGCGAATCTCGACCTCGACACCGCGGCCGACGAGCTCGCGAATGTCCTCTTCCTCGGCAGCAGTCACAAAGATCTGGCGGGAGATCTTACGGGCATCGGGACGCTGCTCGTCCTTGGACTTGGTGTTGCCCAGGTTGATGGAGGTGATCTGCGGGCAACCGTCGACAAGCTGCTTGGCCTCGGCGATGCTGGCGACGCAGATGATCATCTTGTACTTATCGGTAACACCGGAGTTGATGGCCTCGATGGCGTGCTCCATGTCCTTGATGACGAGCTTGACGTTGGCCGGCTTTCCCATCTTGAGCGTAGTCTTCCAGACGGGATCGTTGGCAACCTTGTCGCCAACGCAGAAGATGCAGTCAGAGCCCAAGCCCTGGACCCAAGAGACGGCCACCTGGCCATGAAGCAGACGATGGTCGACGCGAAGCAGTTGAATCATGATTGACCCCCAAAGGTCTCATGCCGGAAACCCGGCCCCATTAATAGCAGGCGGTGACTAGAACTCTTCCTCGTCATCCGCATCGGTCAGCAGGTCGTTGACAAACTTGACGCGCGTGTCGTCAGCCGCGAGGATCTCGCGGATAACCTGATCGGCGGGAGCCTCCTGGTCCGAAAAGAGCAGCTGGATCAGCAGCGGCAGATTCATGTTGGCAACCAGGTAGGTGTTGGGGCGCGTCTGGACGATCTTGGTGAACTCGTTGTTGACGCTGCCGCCAAACAGGTCGGTGCACACGATTACGTCGTCGGCGGGGTCGAAGGTCGCCAGGAGCTTGGCGGCCTCCTCGGCGACGTCGGTGCGGCCGTCGACAAACATCGACAGGTCGTGGACGTTATCGCGCGCGCCCGAGAGCAGCTCGGTGCTCTCCTTGATGCCGGTCGCAAAATGCGCGTGGCTGGCGAAGATGTATTGCCTCATTGCGGTTTCCCCCAAATGAAATTAGTAGTCGAACTGGTGGTAGTAGCGGCGGTACTTGAGGTTGTGCTTGGTGACC
>URTB01000136.1 GCA_900550595.1 uncultured Collinsella sp. | reverse complement strand
GACCATGCAACCGCATGGGGGATTGGAGCGTCTATGCCCACACCTTCCACTGCACGCATGCACGACTTCGAGGTCGTCTCGAACCGGGAGATCGCCGACGGCATCTTCTCGCTCGTCATCTCGGCCCCCAAGCTTGCAAGTGCGCTCAAGCCCGGTCAGTTTGTGAATATTGCCGTGCCCGGTGATGCGTCCTCGCTGCTTCGCGTGCCCCTGAGCTTCTATCGCGCCGACGCCCAGGCCGGCACCGTCGAGCTGTGGTACGCCGTCGTGGGCGACGACACCCGTCGTCTGTCGCAGATGGGCCCCGGCTCCACCTCTAATCTGCTGGGTCCTGGCGGCCGCGGCTGGTTCGTGCCCGAGGGCACCAGGAAGGCGCTGCTCGTGGCGGGCGGCATCGGCGTTCCGCCCGTGCTGTGCCTTGCCGGTAAGCTTGCCGAGCAGGGTGTGGCTGTCGACGTGTGCCTGGGCTTTGGCACCGCGTCCAAGGCCGTGGGCATCGATGAGTTCCGCGCTTTGTGCGACACGGTCAACGTTTGCACTGACGACGGTTCGCTTGGCACGCACGGTTTTTGCACCGATCCTGCCGCCGAGCTGCTCGGCGAGGGCGGCTACGACTACGTGGCCAGCTGCGGCCCCGCTGTCATGATGAAGAAAGTCGCCGCCGCCGCCGCCGAGGCCGGTGCGTACTGCGAGGTGTCGCTTGAGCGCATGATGAGCTGCGGCTTTGGCGCCTGCAACACCTGCAATGTCGAGACGGTCGACGGTATGAAGGGCGCCTGCATGTGCGGCCCCGTGTTCGATGCTTCCAAGGTGGTGGTCTTCTAGTGGGTACCGTGAACATGGCCGTCGATTTCGGCGGCGTCAAGATGCAGAACCCCATCAACACCGCAGCCGGTACCTTTGGCTACGGCTGGCAGTTCCAGAACTTCTTTGATGTCTCCCAGCTGGGCGCCATCACCACCAAGGGTTGTGCTGCCGAGCCCTGGCCCGGCAACCCCGCGCCCCGTATGGCCGAGATCCCGGGCGGCATGATCAACTCCGTGGGCCTTCAGAACCCCGGCGTGGCCGCCTTTGCCCGTGAGTCCGGTCCGTGGCTCGAGCAGCTTTCCAAGGACGGTTGCCAGGTCATCTGCCAGGTTGCCGGTCATTCCGTCGAGGAGTTTGTCCGCGCGCTCGAGATGTATGTCGAGCTGTGCCCCTGGGCTGCCGGCTACGAGATCAACGTGAGCTGCCCCAATATTGCTGCCGGCGGTGCCGCCATGGGCTCCTCGCCCGAGGGCGCCTCTGCCGTTATGGCTGCCTGCCGCAAGGTGACCGATAAGCCGCTGTTCGTAAAGATGGCGCCGGTCAACGTCGCCGAGATTGCCAAGGCTCTCGAGGCCGCGGGAGCCGACGGCCTTTCGGTCATCAACTCCATCCAGGGCATGGCCATTGACGTTCATACCCGCAAGTCCCGTGTGGCCAAGCCCAAGGGCGGCCTTTCGGGTCCGCTGTGCCACCACATCGCCGTTCGCATGGTCTGGGAGGTCGCTCAGGCCGTCGATATCCCCATCAACGGTGTCGGCGGCGTCATGACGGGCGAGGATGCGGCCGAGTTTATCCTGGCCGGCGCCACCTGCGTGTCGGTCGGCATGGCCAATTTCGTCGATCCGTGCGCCTCAATTAAGATCGCGCACGAGCTCGAGGCCTGGGCGGAGTCCCAGGGCGTGAAGGACATCAACGAGCTGGTAGGTGCTTTCGAATGCTAGAGACCGACGCCCGCGACCGCGTTATCGTCGCCCTCGACTGCGACCGTGAGCGTGCGCTCGAGCTCGCCCACGAGCTTTCTGGTCATGCCGCTTGGCTCAAGGTGGGCATGACGCTCTATTACGCCGAGGGGCCCGAGATCGTCAAGACGTTCAAGGACCTGGGCTTTAAGGTCTTCCTCGACCTCAAGTTCCATGACATTCCGCATCAGGTGCGCGGTGCCGCCCGTTCGGCCTCGCTTGCCGGTGCCGACCTGCTCTCGGTCCACGGCCTGGGTTCTGGTGCTATGCTCGCTGCGTGCCGTGAGGGTGCCGAGGAGGCGCGCGAGGACCGCGCCAAGCTCGTCGCCATCACCGTGCTCACGAGCATGAACCAGGATTCGCTGGCTGAGATCGGCGTCGAGTCACCCGTGGCCGAGGAGGCCGCCCGCCTGGCAAAGCTTGCCCAGGCCAACGGTATCGACGGCATCGTGTGCTCGCCGATGGAGGCCCATGACATGCGCGAGCTGCTCGGCCCCGACGCGTTGATCGTGACTCCGGGCGTTCGTCCGGTGGGTGCCGCCCTTGGTGACCAGTCCCGTGTGGCGACGCCTTCTCAGGCTATCGAGCGCGGCGCGAGCCATATCGTGGTGGGCCGACCCATCACCGGTGCCGACGACCCGGTTGCCGCCTTTGACGCTATCGTTGCCGAGCTGGTCGAAAACGTCGCCTAAAAGATTCCCTCAAGTCACCACTTTTGGGTCTCATTAGCACAAATTAGCCCCTGTGCCTGCGAAAACTTTCCCATCCTTTGTGTGGAATCGCAGGTCAGGGGCTCAACTTTAACCTCCGTATATTGCACTTTTCGCAGGTATCGTCTAACCTATGGTGCCGTCGATTGGGCATTTAGTGCGTTTGACGTGCTAAAATGCCAATTATTGCATCAGATATAACCCAACTATTTGGAGGTTCGAATGGCACTCCCTCAGCTTACCGACGAGCAGCGCAAGCAGGCTCTTGAGAAGGCTGCCGCCGCACGTCACGCCCGCGCTGAGCTTCGCGAGCAGATCAAGAAGGGCGAGAAGTCCCTCGAGTCCGTGCTCAACTCCGATGACCCCATCGCTTCCCGCATGAAGGTTTCCACCCTCATCGAGTCTCTCCCCGGTTATGGCAAGGCCAAGGCCGCCAAGATCATGGAGGAGCTCGGCATCTCCGCTACCCGTCGCGTCCAGGGCCTCGGCGTCCGCCAGCGCGAGCAGCTCCTCGAGCAGCTGACCAAATAAGTGAGCGCTCAGGATTCAAAGCTCTTTGTGATTTCTGGACCGTCAGGTGCAGGCAAGGGCACGCTCGTCACTCGTGTGCGCGAGCGTCGCTCGAACCTGGGCCTGACGGTTTCGGCTACCACGCGAGCACCACGCAAAGGTGAGGTCGACGGCGTCAACTACTTTTTCCTGACGCGCGAGGAGTTCGACCGCCGCGTGGCAAACGGTGAGTTTGTTGAGTGGGCCGAGGTCCACGGTAACTGCTACGGCACCTTGGTGAGCGAGGTCACATCCAAGCTCGCCTCTGGCTCGTCTCTGATCTTGGAGATCGATGTCCAGGGAGCCCTGCAGGTCAAGGAGCGTTTCCCCGAGGCCGTGTTGATCTTTATCAAGCCGCCTTCGCTCGAGGTGCTCCGCGAGCGTCTGGTCGGTCGCGGTACCGAGACGCCCGAGACGATTGAGCTGCGTATGGCAAACGCCGCCGATGAACTTGCCCTTGCCGACCGCTACGACGACGTCGTGGTGAATGACGATCTCGACCGCGCGACCGATGAGCTCGTTCGCGTTCTCGATATGCATGAAAGGATCTGAGGTCCGTGTCCGTTGTAAAGCCTTGCATTGACGATCTTCTGGAGAAGACCGATCACAACCGCTTCCTGCTCGCCTCGCTTGCCTCCAAGCGCGCCTGCGACATTAACAGCATGCTGCGTGGTCAGCACAACCGCGTGCTCGCCGTCCAGGATGTCGATGACATCACCATTGCGCTTTCCGGCGCCGATACCATCTCGATGGCTATGGACGAGATTGTCGACGGCGACATCTCCTACGACGAGGCCCGTTACGAGAAGGCGCTCGGCCACAAGGTCGCTGAAGCCTAAATGGCAGCTCGCGTCTGCCTGGTCCACTATCACGAGGTTGGACTGAAGGGCAAGAACCGCGCACATTTTGAGCATATCCTCATGGATAACATCAAGGCGGCCTTGGCCGCCTTTTCCGTGAATGCCGTGTCTCGAATTTCCGGTTATATCCTCGTGACCTTTAACGAGCATCAGGCCGACGATGCGGCGCGCGTTATCCGCACCGTCCCCGGTGTTGCCCGTGTGTCCCTGGCGTACCACACCAACCGCGACCCGCAGGAGTACTGCGCCGCCGCCGTGAAGGCGCTGCGCGAGTTTGGTTCCTTCGATTCGTTTAAGGTGCACGCCAAGCGCTCTAACACCGACTACGAGCTCACCTCGATTGATATCAATCGACAGGTTGGCGAGGTACTGTGCGAGGCGTTTCCCGATAAAAAGGTCCAGATGCACGATCCCGACGCGATGGTGCACGTGCTGGTGGTCCAGGGTAGCGTCTATGTGTATGCGCGCTCTGAGCGCGGCGTGGGTGGTCTTCCGGTGGGGTCTGCCGGCAAGGTTGTGACGCTGCTTTCCTCGGGCATCGATTCTCCGGTGGCGACCTGGATGCTCGCGCGTCGCGGCGCGGTGTGCGTGCCGGTACATTTCTCCGG
>URTB01000135.1 GCA_900550595.1 uncultured Collinsella sp. | reverse complement strand
CACAACCTTGATGTCATCAAGGTTGCCGACCGCCTGATCGATATGGGCCCCGAGGGCGGCAATGGCGGCGGAACCGTCGTGGTCTCAGGCACGCCGGAGCAAGTCGCGGCATGTTCGCAGAGCTACACGGGCAAGTTCTTGGCGCCGTTGCTCAAGCGTGACCGTGAGCGTCAGGCGCAGCTCGACGCACAGTAAAGAGATGTTGTAGCACCGACGCGCCACCGATTCCTTCTGATTCGGTGGCGCTTCTGTGTGTCGAGATGGCATATGCGGCGGAATTGGCCCTATACTTAATCCTTACGTCGCTCTGCGGGGGAAAGGATGCGCCATGGCAAAGGCTGTTAAGACGTCAAAAACCAATGCGATGCGCGAGCTGGAAAGCGCCGGCATCTCCTATGTTCTCCATACGTACGAAGACGATGGCGACGAATCGTCGGGGCTGGGCGTCGCGATTTCCGAGCAGCTTGGCGAGGAGCCCGGTCAGGGATTTAAGACCCTGGTCTGCACGACGCCGTCCAACGACCATGTCGTGTGCTGCATTCCCGTTGCCGACGAGCTCGACCTCAAGGCCGCCGCGCGCGCCGCAGGCGAAAAGTCGCTGACCATGATGCATGTCAAAGATTTGCTTGCCGCGACGGGGTATGTCCGCGGCGGTTGCAGTCCGGTCGGTATGAAAAAACGCTTCCGGACTCTGATTGATGAGACATGTATCCTTTGGGATACCATTTTTATCTCGGGCGGCAAGCGCGGCTATCAGCTTGAGCTTGCTCCCGATGACTTAGTTGCATTTTGCGGGGCGACGGTTGCCCCGATCACGAGAGAGGACTGAGCGATGCCGCAGGAAGAATCAAAGCGCGGAGCTCACTTTGCAAAAGGGTCGACTCCTCAGACGCCCGCGCCCGAGGCCGCTTCGTTCGATAACGAGATTCGAAACGCCTGGTCCGCTGCCGCTGACCCGGGCGAGACGGCCGTGTACTTGCGTGCCGCCGGTGCCGGCACGGCACTTCCCCGTACGGTTCTTTCTTCGGCTCGTCCCGATGAGACGGCTGTCTTTTTGGCCGCCGCTCAATCGAGCGCCAGCGTGATGCCGATCGCCTCCGAGGCTCCTCGTGCGCCGCGTCCCGATGAGACGGCGGTGTTTTTGATGGCAGCCCAGGGAAAGAGCACACCGCAGAGCGCTCCTGCCGCTCGTTCCGCCAAGCCCACGGCTCATGATGATGGCGAACCGCTTCTTTCGGATGACGAATGGTCGCCGCTTGGTTCGACCGATCCCGTCGAGGGCGTGGCCATCGACGGTGATGACGACTGGGACCCTCTGTCGTTTTCTGCCCGAACCGTCGCCGCCAATGAAGTTGACACGGTGTTTGGCGACCATGCCATATTCGATGATGATGCCGTATCCGGTAGCAACATGCCGAACAGCGATGACGCCGCACCTGCTGATGACGCCGTTTTGGTTGACGATCCCTTTGCGATGACCGGCTCCTTTGCCGTCGTGGACGATTTGCCGCCACAAGATGAGGTTTATGAGGACTCTCAGGACGACGTAGACGATATGGGTTCGTCGGACTACTCCACGGTTGGTCGTTCTGCTGGCCTTATGACCGTGCTGACCATCGTGTCGCGCGTCACCGGGTTTATCCGCACGTGGGCCATGGCGGCCGCCATCGGCATGTCGCTGCTCTCGTCCTCCTATCAGGTTGCCAACAACCTGCCCAATATGCTCTACGAGCTCGTGATGGGCGGCATGCTCGTTACGGCGTTTTTGCCGGTGTATATGGGCGTGAGGCGCGAGCAGGGCCGCGAGGCATCGAACGAGTATGTCGGCAATCTGCTCGGTATTCTGCTTCTGGTGCTGGGCGGCATCTCGCTGCTGGGCACCGTGTTTGCTCCCGGCTTTATTTGGACGCAGTCGTTCCTTTCGGGTAATGGCGACAGCATGGATACCGCTGCGTTCATGTTCCGCTTCTTTGCTATCCAAATTCTGTTTTATGGCTTGGGCTCGGTGTTCTCGGGTGTTCTCAACGCACACCGCGACTACTTCTGGTCGACGTTTGCCCCGGTTCTCAACAATGTCATCGTCATCGCCAGCTTTATGGGCTTTGCTCCCGTGTCTGCACAATTTGGCGAGCGGGTCGGCATTATCTTGATCGCAGCCGGTACGACCCTCGGCGTCTTTGTCCAGATGGCCTGCCAGATTCCCGCGCTTGGCAAGCATGGCGTGCATCCTCATATCCATATCGACTTTAAGGACCCCGCGCTGCGACAGACGATTGCGCTTGGTATCCCGACGCTGCTCGCCACGGTGTGCATGTTTGTCTCGACCTCCATTACCAATGCCGCCGCGCTGGTGGTGCAGCCCGAGACCGGCCCTTCCGTCATCGCATATGCGCGCCTGTGGTATACGCTGCCCTATGCGCTGATCGCTGCCTCGCTTTCGACGGCACTCTATACCGAACTCTCCCACGATGCACAGGAGAAGGATTACGACAGCGTCCGCACGGGCATTTCGCGCGGTGTCGCCCAGATGCTCTTCTTCCTGATTCCGTTTGCGATGTACCTGATCGTCTTCGCCCGTCCGCTCAACATGATCTACTGCGCCGGCAAGTTCGATGAATCCGGTGTGGCGCTGGTGTCGGAGTTCCTTATCTATCTGGCACTTTCCCTGCCGCTCTACGGCGTGGTCGTGCTGATGCAGAAGAGCTTCTCGGCCCTGCTCGATATGAAACCTTATAGCCGCTATTGCTTGTACTCCGCTGTCGGTCAGGCCGGTTCGGTGCTGCTGTTTGGCGTGGTGCTGGGCTACGGTATGCCGGCAATTGCGCTTTCGTACGTCGTTGACTACGTGGTCTTGGTCGGATGCTCACTGTGGTGGCTGCGCCGTCGTCTGCATGGCCTTCAGGTCAAGTCTATCCTGCACGGCGGTTTCTTCGGCCTGTTGTTCGGTGGCTTGGGCGCTGCCGCGGGCGCCGGCGTCATGTGGGCACTTGAGCACTTTGTCGGAATGCTTGGCAGCTCGATCCTCATTACCCTGGGCTACGTCTGTGTGGCAGGCGTCGTCTCGCTTGCCGTGACTTTTGGCCTTGCCTTCGTCTTTAAGATGCCCGAGGTCTCGGCGCTGCTTCGTCGCAAGTAGGTGCGTGTGGCAGGTCACGACAACATTCCAACACTTGCCGAGCAGGTTTCGCGCGTTCCCACGCAACCCGGCTGCTACCTTTGGAAAGATGCCAAGGGCGATGTCATCTATGTGGGCAAGGCAAAAAACTTGCGTGCCCGTATGCGTCAATACGTGACGCTGCAGGACGAGCGTCAAAAGATCCCGCTCATGATGCAGCTGGTGGCGAGCTTCGACTATATCGTGGTGGAGACCGAGCACGAGGCATTGGTGCTCGAGCGCAATCTGATCGGCCAGTACCATCCGTACTTCAACGTCGACCTTAAGGACGATAAAAGCTATCCCTTTATCGCCATCACTAAAAGCGATCTATTTCCCGCTATTAAATACACGCGCGAGCGCCATAAGCCCGGCACGCGCTATTTTGGCCCCTATACCGATAGTCGTGCGGCACGTGAGACCATCGATACGCTACGCAAGGTCATTCCTATTTGCTCGGCATCCTGTGCGGAATGGCGCCGCTGCCGCCGCATCGTCGAATCTCATAAGGGCGAAGAAGACATCGTCAATATGATTTGCGCGCAAAACGGGCGTCCCTGTTTTGACTACCATGTCGGGCGCGGGCCGGGCGCATGCGTCGGCGCGATTTCCCCTGCCGACTATGCCAAGAACGTCAAGCGTGTCGAACGTTTCTTGTCGGGCCATCGCAAGGATGTCGTCGACGAGCTTACGTCCGAGATGACGGAGGCAGCCGAGACGCTCGATTTTGAACGTGCGGCGCGCGTCAAGCGTCGCCTGGAAGTCATTAGGGGCCTGGACGATCGCCAACAGGTCGTTTTTCCATCGAGCGTCGATATCGACGTCATCGGCTTCTATCGGGAAGAGACTATCTCTGCCGCCTGTGTCTTTGTCGTTCGCGAGGGCCGAACGGTTCGAACTTGTGAGTTCATCCTCGATAAAGGCCTGGATGTCGACGAGGAAGAGCTTCAATCGGGCTTTCTTAAGCGCTATTACGACGAGACGGCCGATATTCCATCCGAGATCAATCTCTCTGTCGAGCTTGAGGATGCTGAAGCGTTGGGGGAGTGGCTTGCGGGCAAGCGCGAACGCTCTTGCCATCTCCATAGGCCGCAGCGCGGCGAAAAGCACCGCCTGCTCGATATGGCTTCCAAAAATGCGCGCCATGCCCTCATGCGCTACATGATGCGCACGGGGTATGCTGACGATCGCACCAATCAGGCGCTCCTGGAGCTCGAAAGTGCGCTGGCGCTGCCTGCGCCGCCGTTGCGCATCGAGTGCTTCGATATCTCGACGTTGCACGGCACCTTTACCGTCGCTTCGATGGTGGTATTTACCAACGGCCGTGCCGACAAGGGCCAGTATCGTCGCTTTAAAATTCAGGCCGAATTGGACGAGGCGAACGACTTCGTATCGATGTCCGAAGTTCTGGGGCGTCGCTATGCTCCCGAGCGCATGGC
>URTB01000134.1 GCA_900550595.1 uncultured Collinsella sp. | reverse complement strand
CGGAAAGCGACACGGCCAGACCCTCGGGATCATTGCCGATCATCGTCTTGATCGTGGCTAGATCATCAGACATAAGGGCACCGTCGAGCTCGTCCTTAAACGCGCTGATCTTGCCCGACGCCTCGCCCAGCTGATCGGAAGCCTTGTTGACCAGCTTTGCAGCCTTAGAGAGGCCCTTTGCCAGCGAACCGGATGCGTCGGTCAGGTCGTCTACGGCACTATCCAGATCGCCCGAAATACCATTCAGTGAATCCAGAACCCCCGAGACGGTCTTCTTGAGCTCTTTGGCCTTGACCGAAAACGTAGAGTCGTAGTCAATCTTGGCGCCCGAGATACCAGCCTTGGCATCGGCGATGGCCTGATCGACCTCGGCACGCGATTTGTTAACCTCTGCCATACTCTTCGTGAGCGACGTCGCGATATTCGTCAGCTCATTGGCATTGTTGCGGTACTCCGTTGCGGTTTTATCAAGCTCGGCAGCCGCGTCCTCAAGCCCTGCCTTGAGCTTATCGTTACTCACCTGGCCAGCAAGACTACGGAGCTCATTCGCCGTGTCATCAATCTCGTCGGCACGTTTATTGAGTGACGCTGCGCCATCGTTGAGCTGAGACACCGTAAGATCGACGTGCTGGTTTGCAGCGTCGAATGCCTTTGCGAGCTCGGTAGAAACGTTATCGAACGAACCCGCGCTCCCATCAATAGCGGCATCGATCGCATCGCTGGCGGACTTGAGCGCTTGCTCGGAATCGGCAATACCGCTCTCGGCATGCTGCATGAGCTGCTTCACCGACTCCTCGGTCGATCCGGACTGCTTGAGCATGCCGCCCGCCGACGTCAGTGAATCGGCCGTGGAGCTCAAAATGCCCGCAAGCGACGTTGCGCTGGCCTGAACGTCCTGCAGGTCCTGGACCGAATCGCCGAGCGTCGAGGACAGGTTGGCGATAAAGTTGCTGACCTGGTCGGTGCTCATGTAATCGAGCAGGCTGGACACCGTCTTAAGACCGACGCTCGTAATGGTCTCGGTAAAAGATTCGTTAACCTGGTTCTGAACGGCGCTCGAACCCTTCTCGGTCACGATCTGCGCGATGGCGTTGGCCTTCTGGTTCTCGTAAAACTCGATATCGGCGTGCTTCACGTCGGTCGAGAAAAGCGTCATCATGTCAGCGCTAAACGTTTTGGGGATAACGACGGCCGCATAGTACGCACCCGACTTTACGCCCTCGATAGCTTTATCGCGATCGTTAAGCACAACCCAATCGAAGCTCTCGTTGCCGCGTAGGGTGGCGGTCACGTTTTCGCCCACGTTAACCTCGACGGGGATCAGATCGCTCTCGTAACCCTCATCGGTGTTGACCACGGCGATCTTGAGGTTGCCGGTGTTGCCGTACGGATCCCAGCTGCCGGCGATGTTAAACCACGCGTACAGACACGGCACGATAATGAGGCCCATCACGACAACCAAGCCGATTACGGAGCGAGACACGTTTTGGACATCGCGCTTAAACAGATGCAGGATGTTCTTCATTTATGCCTCACCTCCTTTGGAGTGCTTGCCAAGCGGGGTGGTATCTCCATTATTTGTGGCTGTGCTGTCGCTGCCCTGAGATTTATGGTGCGAGCCTATATGCGGCAAGCGGCCCGTGGACTGATCGCCACCCTTGGCATCACGCTCGCTGGCGTTGAGGCCAAACATGCGGCGGGCGGCAGGAATGGCGGCCGTGTGCTCGCGCATCTCGCGACGCAGGTCCTCATCGGAAAGCGCCGAGATGCGCATCTGGGTATTGAGGCTCGCGCGGATATATTCGATATTGATAAGCCAGCCGCAGATGGCAATAACCGAGATGATCCAAATGACAAGCAGGATGATCTTGCCGTTATTGTCGATATCGAGAACCGTCGACAGGACAAAGAGCAGGACCTGAACGCCCACCACGGCGGCAAAACCGCCCTTGATGTAGTACGGGTAGCGATGTTCAAAGGCGACCGCATGATCGAGCAGTTCGCGACGGTACGAATCGGAATCGAGCACGACGCGCATGGCCGTTCGCAAGGAGTAGCGCTCGCGCGGCAGGTCGTTAGACTCGCAAATCATCATACCGGTCGTGGAAAGCTGTTTATCAAAGAGCAGGTTGAGGTTGAGCAGCAGCGGACGCAGCTGCAGGCCGATAAAGAGCGCCACGATCAAGAACACGCCCAGAATGCACAGGTTAAACAGGTAGTTGAACGAATACATGCCGCCGACCGTCTCACGCAGCAGATTGATGCCATAGGTAAAGGGCAGCAGCGGGTGCAGCCACCGGAAGAAGCCGGGCATCATCTCGATGGGGTACATGCCCGACGAACCCGGGATCTGCACGATGACAAGAATGACGCCGATTGCCTTGCCGATATGCTTAAACGTAGTGGACAACGCGTAAATGATGTTGACGTACGTAAATGAGATGGCGATGCCGCCCAGCACAAATAGGAGCGGACTGACGCACTGTACACCAATGACAAGATCTCCCACCGTAACGGTAATGGCCTGCAACGCGCCCAGGATCACCAGGAGCAACCAGCGGCCAAAGTAGCCCTGACGCGCGGTAAAGCTGCCAACGCCTTCGCGATCGACCTCGAGCTTGTAAATGGCGATGAGCACGTAGCCGCCCACCCAAAGCGCCAGATTGGTGTAGAAAGGAGCAATGCCCGAGCCGAAGCTCTTAACCGGATAGATCGACTTGGAGGTCAGCTCGACCGGAGATGCCATGAAGTCAGCAACGTCATCGACGTCGACGCCCATCAGGTCGGCCAGCTCGCCCATGGACTCGGAGGTCTGCAGCGCCGCGATGTCGTTGGCGGCGGTTGCGAGCTTGTCCTGGACCTTGGCAAGCGAGGAATCGGTCTGGGACAGCGTGGTCTTGGCCTGGCCGAGCGTAGCGTTAAGCTGCGAAAGCGTACCGCGCGCACTTGCAATCGTGGGCGTAAGGCCAGATACGATTCCCGTCAGATCACCCGAGACGGCGGCAAATGAATCAAGCGCGCTCGAGGCCTTCGGCAGCGCGTTTTGACCCAGATCCGTCTGGGCCTGGCCAAGGTTGGTCGCACCGGTCTGAATTGCGTTATTGATAGCATCGCTGGCACCCGAGACAGCCGCGGCGTCATTCGCCATGGCGCTCGACTGCGCAGACAGACCGTCCTTGATGCTCTGAAGCTTTTCATTCTGCTCGCGGAGCAAACCGATGGTCGATACAATGCGCGCGTCAATTTCCTTGGAACCCGTCGACGTGTCATTGACGAGAATTTCCAAGTGCCCGATAACGGCCTTATTGTGGTCGATCGTCGCTTGGAGAGACTCGAGCGAGTTGTCGATGCGGGTGGTCGTAGATGTGACCGTGCCCGTCAGCTTGCCGATGGCAGCGTTCGCGGAGGCCGACGTCTTGGTGAGCGCAAGGCTGCCTTCCGAGAGCGCCTTGGAGAGCGAGGCGACAGAGTTGCCCGCCGTGGTGCGTGCTTCGCCCAACAGGTCGTTGCCTTGGGAGATCGCTTGAGTCAGCGAAGGCGTCTGACCCTGCAAACCGGCCAGCGCCCCATCCGCAGAGGCGATAGCGCCGCTCGTTTTGTCGATAGCGGTGTTCATGTCGTTGATCGAATCGCGAACCTCGCTCAAGGTACCGGATGCCTCGGACACCGAACTCGTCAGCGAATCCTGAACCTGGGCGGTCTTATCCTTAAAATCGATGCCGGCATCCTTGGCGATGCCCGCTACGGTCTCGCCCACCGTGGAGACAAATTCCGAATTGATCTGCTCCTCGATAGTATTGGCGCCGGTATCGGTCACCTTGGGCGCGATGGCGCTCTTCTTCTCGTTAACGTAATACGTAAGCTTGGGCTGGCGGTAATTGCCACCGAGCATCGAGACAAGATTGTCGGAGAAGTTCTTGGGAATCACGATGGCAGCGTAGTACTCCCCGCTCTCGACGCCCTCTTTGGCATCGGCCGCCGAGTCGACGAAGGTCCAGCCCAGCTGATCGTTTTCCTTGAGCTGATCGACAACCTGGTCGCCCGCATTGAGCTCGCCCACCAGGTCGTTTTGGGTTCCCTGGTCGTTGTTGGCGATGGCAATCTTGATACCCTGAGTGTTTCCGTACGGATCCCAGTTTGCCACGATGTTGTACCAGGCATACAGCGAGGGAATAACGCACACGCCGAGGGTAACCACCAAGGCAACGGGGTTCACAAGCAATCGCTTAATGTCGCGCTTAAATATCGCAAAGGAGACCTTTGCATTGGATAGTTTGCTGCCGAGACTCACGCTTGGACCATCCATCCTGTCGTTGAATCGAATCGTACTATCGATAACCATTGTACGTAGGCGCTTTAGCGTCTCAGTGCACAATGGTATTGAGTTTTGCGGGTAGCAATATACTACGAAGACGAATTAACGTACAGTTGTACAGTATCTTAAATTTCAGCAGGTCACAAAACCACAACCCGCACAAATTAGCAACCCAACTATTCATTTAAGAACGTCCCCAATGACTACTTAGGACCACGAAAGCGTCGCAGGTTGAGCATAAGTCAGCGAAAACGCCCCTAAGCGAGCAAGGTGACGTGAA
>URTB01000133.1 GCA_900550595.1 uncultured Collinsella sp. | reverse complement strand
ATGTCCGTCTGGGCTGGGCCATGCAGCTGCACTTTGGCTGCAAGCGCGACAACAATCGCGCCATGTTTGCCAAGCTCGGTCCCGATACCGGCTACGACTGCATCTCCAACTACACGCCGTCCGACCAGCTCGCCGATTTCCTCAACTCCATTCAGGAGACTTGCGGCCTGCCCAAGACCATCCTGTACAGTCTGAACCCCATCGACAACACCATGATCGATACCGTGATGGGCTGCTTCCAGGAGGCTCCGACTGCCGGTAAGATCCAGAACGGCTCCGCCTGGTGGTTCAACGACAACGAGGTCGGTATGCGCGAGCAGCTCACGGCTCTGGCTAACGAGGGCGTGCTGGGCAACTTTGTGGGCATGCTTACCGATTCCCGCTCCTTCCTGTCCTATCCGCGCCACGAGTACTTCCGTCGCGTGCTGTGCAGCGTGATCGGCGAGTGGGTCGAGCAGGGCAAGTACCCGGCCGACATGGAGCTACTGGGCGAGGTTGTACGCGACATCAGCTACAACAATGCGGTCCGCTACTTTGGCTTTGACCTGGACACCGTCGAGGCCTAAGCCCGCATCAAATCACATCGAACTCGGGAGCGCCGTTGCCACACGCGGCGCCCCTGTTTTGCTTGCACGCTAACAGCTATCTAAGGAGAGACACAGATGGAGAACATCAGCTACGATGCGCTCGAGAAGATCGGCTACAAGGGCTATTTGCTGCCCAAGGATGCTCCCGAGAAGGTTCTGCAGTTTGGCGAGGGCAATTTCCTGCGCGCCTTCGTCGACCGTTTCTTTGACATGGGCAACGAGGCCACCGGCTGGAACGGCAAGGTCGTCATGGTGCAGCCCATCAGCGGTGCCTTTGGCTTTGCCGACGGTATCAATGCCCAGGACGACCTGTACACCGTGCTGGTGCGCGGCAAGGAGAACGGCAACACGGTTGACGAGTCCCGCGTGATCAGCGCCTGCAGCCGCTGCCTTAACCCGTATCGTGAGGACGACTATCGCGCCATGATGGAGGTCGCCGTCTCCGACGACCTAGAGATCATCGTCTCCAACACCACCGAGGCCGGTATCGCCTATGACCCGTCCTGCAAGGCCGACGACATGCCACCTGCGAGCTTCCCCGCCAAGCTTGCCCAGGTGCTCCACACCCGCTGGGCTGCCGGTAAGCCGGGCGTCATCGTCCTCGCCTGCGAGCTCATCGATCACAACGGCGAGGAGTTGCTGCGCATCATGAACCAGTATGTGAGCGACTGGGGCTGGGAGGACGAGTTTGCGCAGTGGATGGCTAACGACTGCACCGTCTGCACCACGCTCGTCGACACCATCGTCCCCGGCCGCATCCGCGATCCTAAGGAGGCCGCGGCGGTTGCCGAGCGTCTGGACTACGAGGATCCCTTCCTGGCCGTGCGCGAGCCCTTCCAGATGTGGGGCATCCAGGGCGACGAGTCGCTTGCCGAGAAGCTTCCCTTTGTGAAGGCTGGTCTTCCGGGTGTCTTTGTGACTCCCGACGTCACCCCGTACAAAAAGCGCAAGGTCCGCATCCTCAACGGTGCCCATACCGCCTTCGTTCCGGGTTCCTGGGTTGCCGGCTTTGATATCGTGCGCGACTGCATGCATGACGAGACCATTCGCGGCTTCATGAACACCATGCTCTACGACGAGGTCATTCCGACGCTTGCCGCCGACTTGGATGTCGAGGACTGCAAGGCCTTTGCCGCCGCCGTCGAAAACCGCTTCGACAACCCGTTTATTGATCATGCGCTGCTCTCCATCTGCCTCAACTCAACGGCTAAGTGGCGCGCTCGCGACCTGCCCACGCTCAAGGACTACGTTGCCGAGACCGGCAACCTGCCCAAGTGCCTGGCGACGAGCCTCGCTACGCTCATCTCCTTCTACACGCAGGAGCTCGTGTCCCGCGAGGGCGACGGCCTGCACCTGCGTCGCTCCGACGGCACCGAGTACACCGCTCAGGACGACGCCTTCGTACTCGATTTCTACGCCGCCCACGCCGGTGCCGACGATGCCCAGCTGGTGCACGACGTGCTCACCAACGAGCAGATGTGGGGCGAGGACCTTACGCAGATCGCCGGTCTTGAGGAGTTTGTCGTCAGTGCGCTCGCCGTCGTGCGCACCGAGGGCGCCAAGCAGGCCTTCGCCAACGCTCAGGCGTAAATTTCCGGCGCAGACGCGGGCGCGGGACGGCGTGCCCGCGTCTCGACTTCTGCTCAACCTGTAGGGTTAGGACCATTTGCAATGAACACTATCCAGATCAATCCGGCCGACAACGTGATCGTCGCGCTGTCGCCGCTTGCCAAGGGCACCGCCGTCGCGGTTCCCGGGGTGGGCGAGGTCGTGGCCGTGGAGGATATTCCGCAGGGCCATAAGATGGCGGTGCGCGCGATTGCCGCAGGGGAGGACGTCATCAAGTACGGCCTTCCTATCGGCCATGTGACGGGCGATGTCCAGCCCGGTCAGTGGCTCCACACGCACAATGTGAAGACCAACCTTTCGGGCGAGGTCGAGTACGCCTACAACCCCACGCATCCGGTCGTGGATCCCGTTGAGCCTGAGACCTTTATGGGCTTCCGCCGGGCCGACGGTCGTGCCGCGACGCGTAATGAGCTGTGGATCATCCCCACGGTCGGCTGTGTCAACGAAGTCGCCCGTGCCATGTGTGAGCAGGCCCAGGATCTGGTCGATGGCTCGCTGGAGGGTGTTTACTACTTCCCGCATCCCTTTGGCTGCTCGCAGACCGGCGCCGACCATGCCCAGACGCGTCGTCTGCTGGTGGCGCTCTCGCGTCATCCTAATGCGGCCGGCGTGCTATTCCTGTCGCTCGGTTGCGAGAACTGCACGCACCAGCAGGTGCTCGACGAGCTCGGTGACTTCGATCACGAGCGCGTTCGCTTTCTCACCTGCCAGGATGTAGCCGACGAGCAGATCGAGGGCCACAAGATTCTGGCCGAGCTGGCAGACCTCGCCAAGCAGGCCAAGCGCGAGCCCATTCCGGCCTCCGAGCTGGTTATTGGACTTAAGTGCGGCGGCTCCGACGGCCTTTCGGGCATTACCGCCAACCCCACGATCGGTCGCGTGAGCGATATGGTCGTCGCCCGTGGCGGCACGTCGGTGCTTACCGAGGTGCCCGAGATGTTTGGCGCGGAGAGTATTCTGCTCGATCGCTGTGAGAACGAGCAGGTCTTTGGCGCCGCCTCCGACATGCTCAACGGCTTTAAGGACTACTTTATTAGCCACGGCGAGGTCGTCTACGAGAACCCGAGCCCCGGCAACAAGGACGGAGGTATTACCACGCTCGAGGACAAGAGCTGCGGCTGCGTGCAAAAGGGCGGATCTGCCCCCATCGTCGACGTGCTGCCGTATGCCGGCCAGGCAACTAAACACGGCCTGAACATGCTGTGCGGTCCGGGCAACGACATGGTATCCACCACGGCGTTGACGGCTGCCGGCTGCCACGTGATTCTGTTCTCGACCGGCCGCGGCACACCGTTTGGCGCGCCGGCGCCTACGCTCAAAGTGTTCACCAACCAGCGTTTGTGCGACCACAAGGCCAACTGGATGGACTTTAACGCCGGCGTGATTGCCACGGGTGAGCGCACGCTCGACGAGGCCGCCCGCGATTTGTACCAGCTGGTGCTACAGACGGCGAGCGGTAAGCTCACGAGTGCCGAGCGCCGTGGCTGTCACGAGATCAGTATCTGGAAGGACGGCGTCTGCTTGTAGCGGCAAGTGCGCCCAAGCATAGCGCGATGTCATCGGCCCCGTCGGGAGTGTTCCCGGCGGGGCTTTTTCGTTTCGTGGTTAAGTGAATATGTTGGAAAATCTGATAAACGTTCACCTATCTCATGGCTGTCCAGCATGGCACCTTTACCAGCAGAAAATAGGTGTGAGGATCTCAATTGTGTCCGTTCAGCGGTAAAAATCGACCGTTCGGGGATAATATGCAAGTGAACGTTCACCTTTCGTAAGGAATCGCGCATAATCTAACTAAACGTTCACCCTGAACGCTGGGCAGACAGATGTCAGTGTGGACTCAAATGTCTTGTTACAAGACAATCGAGAAAAGAGAGGGAGCTCGATGACTAATAAGATCGGAAAAAAGCGTAAGATCACATTCTGGACGCGCTTGGGCTTTGGTATGGGCGGTATGCTCAATTCCGGTGCCCTGACCTTTACGCACAGCTACATGGTGCTGTTCCTGTCCACGGAGTGTGGCCTGTCCGCAGGCGAGGCTGCACTGATCAGCTCGTTTGCCATCTATGTCAACGCCATTCTTTGCCCGCTGATGGGCTTTGTGGCCGATAACTTCTATGCCACCAAGATTGGCCGCATCTTTGGTCGTCGTCGTTTCTGGATCTTGCTGGCCATCCCGATGATGATCGCCGAGCCGCTCATCTTCGTGGCTACGCCGTTTGGCTTCCCGTACTACTTTGTGCTGTACCTGATCTACAACGTCGCGTACACGTTCTGCACCGCCAACCTGTCGCCGCTTACCATCGAGATGACCGACGACTTTAAGGAGCGTACGTACCTCACCGGCTACAAGCATCTCTTTGGTAACGCCGCCGGCTTCCTGATGGCTGCACTTGTGGGCTTCGGCTTTGGCACCTTCGGCGAGACCAACCCGTTCAGCTACTTCATCATCGCTACGG
>URTB01000132.1 GCA_900550595.1 uncultured Collinsella sp. | reverse complement strand
CCGATGATCCCGCGCAGCTCGCACGCGCCGTGGAGATCTTCCAGGAGACCGGCTCCATCGATTACGCCCACACTTACGCGCTCGACCTGACCGCCAAGGCCAAAGCGGCCATCGAGGACGTTTCGCTCGACCCGCACGCACGCGAGCTGTTCCTCTCCATGGCAGATTTCTTTGTGGAGCGCCTTAACTAGCGGGGTTATAAAACCTGTCAGCAGCGTATTTGGGTACAACTTGCTACACTGTTGAGTGCATGTTTATGCATCCCTTTGCGTTGTCTATCCGACACACGCTCAAATAGTACGAATGGTACGCCGAAAGGGGTTCGTTCATGGAACCTATTACAACGGGCATGCAGGGAGCAGCCGTCGAGGACGTCCAGTCCCGCCTTCTGCAGCTCGGCTATACAATCGATGACACCGAGGTTGCCGACAAGCGCTTTGGCACCACCACCGAACAGGCTGTTGGCACCTTTAGGCTCGATAGCGGCCTTGCCGCTGGCTGTGCCGTCGATATCCCCTGCTGGAGCGCCCTGGTAGACGCCTCGTACAAGCTGGGCGACCGCACGCTTTATCTGCGTATGCCCAATTTCCATGGCGCCGACGTTCAGGCCCTGCAGCGCGCGCTCAACGTTTTGGGCTTTGCCTGCGGTGAGGACGACGGCTATTTTGGCCCGCACACCGAGGCCGCTCTGCAGCAGTTCCAAGAAAATGTCGGCCTGTTTGCCGATGGCATGGCGTTCCAGGATACCTACGCCTATATCAACCGCCTGCATCACGTGTGGGAGGGCAAGCCCTCGGTTACCGAGGCCGAGTCGCGCATCGGCTTTGCCCGCGCCGCCAACGTTCTCGAGCGCTTCCAGATTGCCGTCATCGGTGAGGACCCCATCGCGCGTAGCGTTGCATCGCGCATGTGGAACATCGCCACGGCGACGACCGACAACAGCGGTATGATGCTTTGCGACTCCGAGGTCCCGACCGATGTCGACCTAGTGCTCGAGATCGCAAGCGACGAGCTACCCGCCGACGCCGCTCCGCGCGCCACGATTGCCCTCGCTGAGTGTCACAACCTGGCGCAGCGCATCCGCACTGCCAATGTCGCCGCACAGCAAAAGCCCGCGCGCATCCGCATTGAGCTCACGGGCATGACGCGCTACAACGGAACCTTCACCGCAAGTGATGCGCAGACACTCGCCGTACGCCTGCTCGATGGCGTTTGCGATGCCCTCGCAGATTAGGTAAACTAAACGAGTTGCTTTTGGGCAACACCACACATTGGGACGTAGTTCAACGGTAGAACTCCGGTTTTTGGTGCCGGCTGTTGGGGGTTCGAATCCCTCCGTCCCAGCCATTACAATTGAGCGCCCTGAGCCCATAACGGCCCAGGGCGCTTTTATGTGGGCAAACGGAGGGATTCGAACCCGCAAGGGTGCGGAGCTGAGGAAACGCGAAGCGTTTTCCAGCGCAGCACGCAAGGAGCGAAGCGACGCAGCGGGGCGCGGCCGCCGAAAAGGCGGACGCGGAATCCCTCCGTCCCATATCAGCCGAGGGCTCCCCGCATCAAGAAATATCAGCCCAGTTCCGAAAAGCGAGCCGCATGCAACAACCAAGTAACCACAGGCCCCGGGAGAGCGGGGACACCGGCTTAGGTTTATCGCGAGTTCCGCACGAACAGGAGGCCACTTAATGTGGCCTCCGTCGTGAGCAGGACTGTAGAGCAGGAAACCTAAGCCGGTGTCCCCGCTCTCCCGGGGCCGGCGGAACTAATTGTTCAGCATGCGGTCGAAGCTTCCCGAGTCGCCATCCCGATAGTCGGCGGTCATCAGAATCTCCTGCGGAATGCGTCCGCCCTCGCGCAGCACGTTGCGGAACTGCACGCGCGTGACCATGGGCAGATCTTTGATCGTCGCAGCCAGGTTCTGCGGCACACCCTGGTTGGCAGCTGCGGGCTCGCACTCGCCGCCAGCTTTCACGCGACGCTTGTGCTCGGCAAGCATGGCGCGATACATACCGGCATGCAGGCGAATCTCAACCACATTGGCGTTACGGGTCTGCTCGACAATGCGCGCACCCTCTCGGTCGATGTCGCCCACGTAGTAGACATAGTTAAAGCGATAGCCGATCTCGGCCAGATAATCATCCAGTGCGTGTGAAACGCTCGCCTTGCAGCCGCCGCCAAAGATCACGCCACCCACCTTGGTGCCAAAAAGCTTGGCATGCTTGCGGCCGCGCAGGAGCTTGACGATCTCGTCATAGGTGTCAAGGTTCTCGACCATAATGAACGGTTTGTCGGCGCCCAGCGTAAAGAAACCCGTAAAGTGCACGGGGCGGTTGGGGGCGACCTTAATCGCCTGCATGCTGATGCCCTTTTCGGTCATACGCCGAATCAGGCGCTCGCCGTGCTTGCCGTCAAAGGCCTTCTCATCGTTAAAAATCTGGTAGGCGCGCTGGCGACGCGAAGCGACCGGCGTGTCGGCACCGCGATTCTGCTCAATCCAAGCCTGGATGATCGCAATCTCCTCGGCAATCTTGCGGTTGGACATCTCGTTGTGCTGAGTGCGCTGCGGAGCCTTTTTGCCATCCTTGCCCTCGACCTTAACGATTTGAGTCTGTTGCTCCTTAATCTTGGAGAGCGCCATTGGCGTAGGAACAACCTTGAGCAGCTGCCTGCCCAGGACACGTGCCAGAGCAAACGCCGAAACCTCGCCATGAGCGGGCGGATCAGGCTGTTGGGCGGCCGCATCGTTTGTAGTCGGTTTGGGCTGCGTCTGGGATTTGCGCTTGGAATCTGCCTGAGCTTTGCGCTTTTGCTTTGGCGCGGACGAGCTCTTTTGCGAACGTTCGGGCTTGTCCCCCTTCGCCGGCTGGCGCTTGGGCTGCTCCACCGGGGCCTCAGCCTTCGCATCCTTGTTTTGCGTCACTGCCTTCTCAGCCACAGTCTCGGCATTTGAGACACGGCCGCCACGGTGGCGACGGCGGCGAGGCTTGCTCGAAGCGCTCTCCCCCGTCTGCTTATCAGCGGACTGTTGAGCTTTGACCTCGGTGTCAGCCGCAGAGTGCGACTCAGAAGGCTGCTGCTCGCGAGCCACCGGCTCAACGGTTTTCTCGGTCTGATCGGCCTTATCGGCCTGAGCGGTCGAAGCCGGCTCGTCCTTCTCCTGTCGCTTTACGGGATACGCGCGTCCCGCAAAACCGCGGCCGGGACGACACGATCCCGGAGCCCTCTTGGCAGACTCCTCAACATCGTCTGCAACCTCGGAAGGCTCTTCAACCTCATGCGCGACGTCCTGCTGCGCAGCCTTAAAGTGAGCACCGCGACGACGCTTGGGCTCTTGGGCCTCCACGGGCTTTTGCTCCTGTGCGGGCTTCTGCGACTCGGCAGCAACCTCGGTCTCGACAGCCTCGGCATCGAGCTCATCCTTTTGAGCCACGGCGCGACGGAACCGCTCCTGCTGGGCACGGCGCTGAGCATCGCGCTTGCCGCCCCCGCCAAAACCGCCGCGGCCGGCCTTGGCCGTAAAGGCGCGAACGACGCTCTCGTCAAGCAGCTCGTCGGTATCGATATGCTCGCGCGGAGCTGTTTCCACCGAAGCGGGCGCCTCGACAACGTCCTCGACGGCCTCTTCGGCAGTCTCGGCAAGCTGCTCCTGGGCATCGTTAATCTCGGCATTAATGGTGTAAAAGGCAGGGCGGCCGTTAATGCCGCTGCCCTCGATCTTGGTAACAATCTTTGCCGCGATGAGTTCGTCGCGCATCGCCTTGGTGTCGCATTCCTTATCGACGGAGCGGAAAATCTGCGCCAGCGCGCTCGACTTGATCTTGAGTGCCTTGCGGCAGAGCAGGTCGTAGGCAACCAACTTGGCGCGATCGGCAGAAAGCGACGTCTGGTTGCTCAAACGCTCAGCCAGGACATCGACATTATTTTGGTTATCGGAATATACCGTCTTGGCCACGGGGCCCCTTTCATATGTACACATATACGTCTATATGGTACAACGCGCGAGCCTATCCACGCAAAACATCTGCGAGGACGCCCTAGCATCATCCGTTCTCGCAAGAAAAAAGACCGAGTCCGCGTCGTTGCGGACCCGGTCTTTCCGAGTCATATGGATGGAACGGCTAGCCCATCAAGCTGACTAGGCCTTGGCAGCCTCGGCGTCGGTGGGAGCCTCGGCGGCAACAGTGCGGCCATACTCGGCCTTGCCCATCTCGGACCACTCGGGCTCCTCGTCGGGCATGGAACCGGCCTCCTTGCCGAAGAACTCCTTGAGGCAGTTGACGGCAACGATAAGGCCCAGGACCATCAGCAGGACGGCGAAGACGAGCTGCAGGCCCTTGGTGGCGGCGACGGAGACAGCAGCCGTGGTGGCGGTAGCCGGGATGGTGCCGAAGAAGCCGTAGGCCTGGACGGCGGTCATGCAGCCCATGGCGCTCTGGACCAGCGAGGTGAAGGTGCAGCAGAGCAGGAAGACAACGGGCACGTAGAGCATCCAACCCTTGCGGCCGGTGCACTTGCAGAACACGGCGAGGGTGATCATGGTCATACCGCCGAGCAGCTGGTTAGAAGCACCAAAGAGCGGCCAGATGTTGGCATAACCGCCAAAGGCGAGGGCGAGGCCAGGAAGCAGGGTAACGACCGTGGCGAACCAGGGGTTACCGAGGACCTTCATGTAGCCGGCCTTGGACTCGATGGCCAGGGCGTCGTTGGTCTGGGCAA